>NZ_JBEXYL010000022.1:0-117703 GCF_040630895.1 Streptomyces sp. NPDC005728 | reverse complement strand
TTCCACTTGCACCGTTCTCTCCCCGGGCCCCCCCGGGGGTCGGGCCACGGGAAGACGACCGTCAGACCGCCGTCACTTCACCGTCCCGCTCGGCGAACTGCGTGCGATGCAGCTCCGCGTACCGTCCGCCCGCCGCGAGCAGCTCGTCGTGCGTGCCCCGCTCCACGATCCGGCCGGCCTCCACGACCAGGATCTCGTCGGCGGCCCGGACGGTGGACAGCCGGTGGGCGATCACCACGGCGGTGCGGCCCTCCAGAGCCTCCGTGAGCGCCTCCTGGACGGCTGCCTCCGAGGTGTTGTCCAGGTGGGCCGTGGCCTCGTCGAGGATGACCACACGCTGGCGGGCCAGCAGCAGGCGGGCGATGGTCATGCGCTGGCGTTCGCCGCCGGAGAGCCGGTAGCCGCGTTCGCCGACGACCGTGTCCAGCCCGTCGGGCAGGGTCTGTACGACCTCGGCGAGGCGGGCGCGGCCGAGCGCGTCCCACAGCTCCTCGTCCGTGGCGGCCGGGCGGGCCAGCAGCAGGTTGGCGCGGACGGTGTCGTGGAAGAGGTGGCCGTCCTGGGTGACCATGCCGAGCGTGGCCCGCAGGGAGGCGGCGGTCAGGTCGCGGACGTCGACGCCGCCGATGCGGACGGCCCCGCCGTCGACGTCGTACAGGCGCGGCAGGAGCTGGGCGATGGTGGACTTGCCGGCGCCGGAGGAGCCGACCAGGGCGACGGTCCGGCCGGGTTCGGCGCGGAAGGAGATGCCGTGCAGGACCTCGGCTCCGCCGCGGGTGTCGAGGGCGGCGACCTCCTCCAGGGAGGCGAGGGAGACCTGGTCGGCGGACGGGTAGGCGAAACGGACGTCCTCGAACTCGACGGCGACCGGACCCTCGGGCACCTCGACCGCGTCCGGCTTCTCCTCGATGAGCGGCTTCAGATCGAGCACCTCGAAGACCCGCTCGAAGCTGACCAGTGCGCTCATCACCTCCACGCGGGCTCCGGCGAGCGCGGTGAGCGGGGCGTACAGCCGGGTCAGCAGCAGCGCGAGGGAGACGACCGCGCCCGCCTCCAGGGTGCCGTGCAGCGCGAACCAGCCGCCGAGGCCGTAGACGAGGGCCAGGGCGAGGGCCGAGACCAGGGTGAGGGAGGTGATGAACAGCGACTGGGCCGTCGCGGTGCGCACGCCGATGTCGCGCACCCGGCGGGCCCGGGCCGCGAACTCCGCCGCCTCCTCCTCTGGGCGGCCGAACAGCTTGACCAGGGTGGCGCCGGGCGCGGAGAAGCGCTCGGTCATCCGGGTGCCCATGGCCGCGTTCAGCGCCGCCGCCTCCCGCTGCATGCCGGCCATCCGGCTGCCCATGCGGCGGGCGGGCAGCACGAACACCGGCAGCAGCACCAGCGCCAGCAGGGTGATCTGCCAGGACAGGGTGAGCATGACCGCGAGGGTGAGCAGCAGGGTCACCAGGTTGGCGACCACACCCGACAGGGTGTTGGCGAACGCCCGCTGGGCGCCGATCACGTCGTTGTTGAGACGGCTGACCAGCGCGCCCGTACGGGTACGCGTGAAGAACGCGACGGGCATGCGCTGCACATGATCGAACACGGCCGTGCGCAGATCGAGGATGAGTCCCTCCCCGAGCGTCGCCGACAGGCGCCGGCTGAGGATGCCGAGTCCCGCCTCGGCGAGGGCGACGAGCGCGATGAGCAGGGAGAGCCGTACGACCGTCCCGGAGTCGCGGCCCGCCACGATCGCGTCGACGACGCGGCCGGCGAGCACCGGGGTGGCCACCGCGAGGAGTGCGGTCACCACCCCGAGCAGTACGAAGCGGACGATGCCCGAGCGGTGCGGGCGGGCGAAGGCGGCGATACGGCGCAGCGTGGCGCGGGCGAAGGGACGGCGCTCCTGCTGCGCGGTCATCACGCTGTGCAGCTGCGTCCATGCGGTGGTCTCCATGCTCATGGGAGAGAACGTACGACCTCAAGCTTCGTTGAGGTCAATGTCCGCGCCTTCTCAGCCCGACCGGCATCCCCGTACCCAAAGGCCTCCATGACTCCCCCCGCTCATCCGCTGCCCGTCCGTAAGGCGCCGTCCGCACCCCCGCCACCTGCCGTTGGCGCGGCGCGGAGAACCTCTCCGGATGTGACAGCGGTACGACTTCCCGACTTCCGTGAGGGACGCCTCCCCCGGCTCGCCCGGCGCGTCCCCGTGCGGCAGATCCTGTGTCTGCTTCCGCTCCTGCTCGTCGCGATCGTCGCGGTACGCCACCGCTCGGTGCTCGTCGAGGGCTTCGGCCAGCTGCGGACGGCCTCGTGGCCCTGGCTGCTGGCGGCGGCCTGCGCCACCTGTCTGACGTGGGTGGCCGCGGCCGTCACCCGGCAGGGCGCCGTCGTGCAGCGGCTGCCCCGGTGGCGGCTGCTGGCGACGCAGTTCGCGGCGGGCTCGGCCAACCACCTGCTGCCGACGGGGCTGGGCGCGGGCGCGGTCAACCTGCGGTTCATGACCGTGTGCGGGGTGCCGCTCGCCCGTTCCTCCGCCGCGCTCGCGCTGTACCTGCTCGCCGAGTCGGTCGGCCGGCTGAGCCTGCTGGCCGCGCTGCTGCTCGCCTTCCCCGACGCGCTGCGGCTCGGCAGCCTGCTCCCCCACGGGGCCGTCGGACCGCTGCTGGCCGTGGCGGGTGCGGTGCTGGCGGCGGCGGTGGCCGCCCTGGCCCTCGTACGACGCCTGCGCACACCCGTGCTCGGCTTCGTGCACACCGCCCTGGGCGAGGCCCGCTCGGTGCACACGCGTCCGGCCCGGGCGCTGGCGCTGTGGGGCGGCTCGCTCGCCTTCCCCGCGCTCCAGGCGGCCGGCCTGGTGGCGGTGGGGCAGGCGCTGGGGCTGCCGGTGCCGCCCGCGCACATGGCGCTGGCGTACCTCGCGGCGACGGTCGCGGTGGCGCTGGTGCCCACACCGGGCGGACTCGGCTCCGTGGAGGCGGCGCTGATCGTGGCTCTGGTGGCGGCCGGCGGCCCGGTGGCGGTGGCCACGGCGGTGGTGCTCGCCTACCGCATCATCACGGTCTGGGTGCCGCTGGTGCCGGGCGCGCTGACGCTCGGGGCCCTGGTGCGGCTGAAGGTCATCTGAGGGAGAGTGGCCCTCCGAGCCGCCCCCTGAGAAGGAGCATCCGCCGTGCCGGTCCGCGTGGAGCACAAGGAACACGTCACCACGATCGTCCTGTCCCGCCCGGAGGTCCGCAACGCGGTGGACGGCCCGACGGCCGCGGAACTCGCCGCCGCGTTCCGGGCGTTCGAGGCCGACGAGAACGCGCGGGCGGCGGTGCTGTGGGGCGAGGGCGGCACGTTCTGCGCGGGCGCCGACCTGAAGGCGATGGGCGGCGAGCGCGGCAACCGGGTCGCCGAGGACGGAGACGGGCCCATGGGGCCGACCCGGATGCGGCTGTCCAAGCCGGTCGTCGCGGCCGTCGCCGGGCACGCCGTGGCGGGCGGCCTCGAACTGGCCCTGTGGTGCGATCTCCGGGTCGCCGAGGAGGACGCCGTCTTCGGGGTGTTCTGCCGCCGCTGGGGCGTCCCGCTGATCGACGGCGGCACGGTACGGCTGCCCCGGCTGATCGGCACCAGCCGGGCCATGGACCTGATCCTGACCGGCCGCCCGGTCCCGGCCCGCGAGGCCTACGACATCGGCCTCGCCAACCGTCTCGTGCCCACCGGTCACGCACGCGCCGAGGCCGAGGAGCTGGCCGCGGCCATCGCCCGCTTCCCGCAGGCCTGCCTGCGCGGCGACCGGGCCTCGGTGCTGGACCAGGAGGGTCTGGACGAGGAGAGCGCGATGCGTGGCGAACTCCGCTGCGGAACGGCCGTCCTGGCCGAGGGTCTCGAGGGTGCGGCACGGTTCGCCGGAGGTGCCGGGCGGCACGGGTCCTACCGGGACGTGTGAGCCGGCCGGGGCCGCTCACCGAAGCCGTCCGTGGTGGTCTCGGGGTTCGGTGCGTGGCCGGTGCCGCCTGCGTCAGGCACCGGGCCGCAGCGGGCGTGGCCAGTCCCCTTCCGCCAGCCACTCCAGCACCGCACCGGCCGTCTCCGCCCCGTCCCGGGTCGCCGCCCCGGCGCGTTGTCCGGGACGCAGCACAGCACCCGCCGCGAAGACGCCGGTCCGCGAGGTGTACGGGCTCGTGTCCAGCGTGATGCCGCCCCGGCGGGCCAGTTCGTCGTCGGGGACGAAGTCGCCGGTGAAGACGACCGTGTCGCAGGGCAGGGCGGCGGTGCGGCCGTCGCGGTGGCGGACGCGGACGCCGGACAGACGGCCGTGGCCGAGGAGTTCGGTGACCGTGGTGTCCGTGAGCAGCGGGACACGGCGCCGGAGGCGGGACCACTGGGCGCGGGCGCGTGTCGTCCCGGCGCGCGGACGGTCGGTGACCAGGGCGACGACGACGGCCCCGGAGGCGCGGACGGTGTCGGCCGCCGCGTACGACACGTCCTGCGCGCCGACCACCACCGCACGGGTGCCGATCGTCTGCCCGAACAGGTGCACCGCCTGTTGGAGTTCGCCGGTGGTGTAGACGCCGGCGGGCCGGGTGCCGGGCACCAGGCGGGCCGCGCGGGGGCGTTCACGGGAGCCGGTGGCCAGGACGACGGCTCGCGCGGCGATCGTCTCCGGCCCGCCCGGGCCGACGGTCGTCAGGAACACGCGCGGCTGGTCGGAGGTGCCGTCGACGGCCGCACCACCGATGCCCGGCGCCGACGCGGCGCCCGAGCCACCGGTTGGCATCCCTCCAGGTCCACCCCGCTCCGTCCACCACGGTCCACCCGGCGCCGTCCCGTACGGTCCACCCGGCGCCGTCCCGTACGGACCGCCCGGCGCCGTCCCGTACGGACCGCCGGGCCCGACCCTGTCCGGACCGCCCGGCTCCGCCCCGTCGGATCCGTCCGGAGTCGTCCGGGCGGATCCGCCGAAGGCCGTCCTCACCGGCCCGGGATCCACCCGGTCGAGGACGGTCACCCCGGTCCGCAGCACGGCTCCGGCCCGCGTGGCGGCCTCGGTCAGCAGGCGGGCGTACCCGGGCCCGGTCAGCGGATGCGTCCAGGTGCCGAAGCCGCCGTGTGCGCAGTGCCGTGGCACTCCCCCGGCCCGCGCCTCCCGTTCCAGCACCTCGACCCGGCCGGCACCGGCGGCGGCCAGGCGCGCGGCGGCCGCTAGCCCGGCGGGTCCGGCGCCGACGACGAGGACGTCGACCCGGCGTACGCGGGCTGCCTCGCGTTGCGCCGTCATGTGCGCGCCTCCTCGAACAAGGCCCGTACCGCCGCCCCGCAGTGGAAGCCCTGGCAGCGGCCCGCCCGGGCGCGGGTGCGGCGGCCCAGGCCGTCCAGGGTGCGCGGCGGGACCGTACTGCCGAGGGCGTCACGGATCTCGCCTCGGGAGACACGCTCGCAGTGGCAGACGAGGGTGCCGTACTCCGGGTCGCCGGCGATGAGTTCGGGGCGCTGGTACGGGCGTGGGAAGGCCTCTCCGAGGTTGGGCATGCGCACGGGGTCCGGTTCCCGGGTCGGGCCGAGGTCGAGCCCCGCCTCGCCCAGCAGGCCCACGACATGGACGGCGATGGCCATGGACGCGGTCAGGCCGGTGGAGCGGATCCCGCCGACGGTGACGTACGCCTGCCCGGCGTGTGCGGTGATGCGGTAGTCGTCGTGCTCGGTGGCCGCGCGCAGCCCGGCGTAGACGGCGGTGACCTCCTCCTCCAGCAGCGCCGGCAGGATGCGGCCGCCCTTCTCCCGCAGCAGGGCCAGGCCCTCGGCGGTGGAGTTGGTGGCCCGCTTGTCGTGCAGGTCTTCCGCGGTGGGGCCGAGCAGGACGTTGCCGTAGACGGTGGGGGCGACCAGGACGCCCTTGCCGAGGGCGGTCGGGACGGGCAGGAGGATGTGCCGGACCAGGGAGCGGGCGAGCTTGTCGTGGACGATGAGCTGGCCGCGGCGCGGGGTGACGGTGAAGTCGTCGTGGCCGAGCGCCCGGTCGAGGGTGTCGGCGTGCAGTCCGGCCGCGTTGACCAGGTGGCGGGCGCGCAGGGTGCCCCTGGAGGTGGTCAGGAGGTGCCCCTGGTCGCCCTGGTGCGCCTCGTCCACACGGGTGTTCAGGTGCAGGTCGGCGCCCGTACGGACCGCCTGGGTGGCGTAGGCGAGGGTCGTGGTCCACGGGCAGATGATGCTCTCGCCGGGCACGTGCAGGGCGCCGAGCGCGCCGGGGCCGAGGTGCGGCTCGCGGGCGTACAGTTCGTCGGCGCCGAGGAGCCGGGTGTCCGGGCAGTCGTTGCGCTCGGCCTTCTCGGCCAGCCGTGGCAGGTCGGCGAGTTGCTCCTGGTCCCAGGCGACGAGCAGGGCGCCGACCCGTTCGACGGGGATGCCGGACTCGGCGGCGTAGGCGGCGAGGCGCCGGGAGCCCTCGCGGACCAGCCGGGCCTCCAGGGAGCCCGGGGTCGCGTCGAAGCCGGTGTGCAGGATGGCGGTGTTGGCCTTGGAGGTGCCCTGGCCGACATCGCCCTGTGCCTCGACCAGGGCGATGCGCAGGCGCGGGTGACGGACGAGTTCCCGGGCGACGGCGCAGCCGACGACTCCGGCGCCGACGACCGCCACGTCGTAGGTCTGCCCGGGCAGGGGCCCCTCGGCGGTGACCGTCATGAGCCGAGCAGGGCGGCGACGGCGGTGCGGAAGCCGGCGAGGCGTTCGGCGGCCCGGTCGGCCGGGATGCGGGGTTCGTACACGGCGGCGGGCTTCCAGTCGGGCAGGGCGTCCTCGACGCCCAGCGCAGGGTCCGTGCCGAGCCGGGCGAGGGTGGCGGCGCCGAGCGCGGTGGCGTCGGGGAGCGCGGACACCTCGACGGGGCGCTGCAGGAGGTCGGCCTGGGTCTGCATGAGCAGGGCGGAGCGGGTCAGGCCGCCGTCGACGCGGAGCGCGTCGAGCGGGGTGCCGAGGTCGGCCGCGGCCGCGTCCGCCAGCTCGACGACCTGGGCGGCCAGGCCCTCGCACAGGGCGCGGACCAGGTGTCCGGGTCGGGTGTCGAGGCCGAGCCCGGTCAGGGAGCCGCGCAGGTCGCCGCGCCACCAGGGGGCGGCGAGCCCGGCGAGGGCGGGGACGAAGGTGACGCCGCCGCTGTCGGGGACGGCGCCGCCGACCGGGTCGAGGTCGGCGGCGGAGGAGATGACGCCGAGGTCGGTGAGCCAGCGCACCGCGGAGGCGGCCGTGTACACCTGCCCGTCCAGGCAGTAGCTGGTATCTCCGGCGAGCCGCCAGGCGACACAGCTGACCAGGCCGGAGGTGCCGCGCCGGGGGGTGCCGCCGGTGTGCGCGAGCAGGAACGCGCCTGTGCCGTAGGTGCACTTGGCGGCGCCGGGCCCGGTGATGCGCTGGGCGAGGAGGGCGGCCTGCTGGTCGACCGCGAGGCCCGTGAGCGGGATCTCGGGACCGAACGCGCGGGTGGTGCCGATGAGTTGGGCGTTGTCGACCAGCTGCGGGAGCTGTTCGCCGGACAGCCCGTAGGTCTCCAGTGCCTGCGGCGACCACTCGGCGCGGTCCAGGTCGAGGAGCTGGGTGCGGCCGGCGGTGGCCGTGTCGGTGACGAAGGCGCCGGTGAGACGGTGGACCAGCCAGGCGTCGGAGGTGGTGACGACACCCTCGCGGGTGAGATGGCGGCGGATCCAGGCCATCTTGGGTGCTGCGAAGTACGGGTCGAGGGGCAGGCCGGTGAGCTGCCGCAACTCTTCGGCCTCTTCGGTGAGTTCGGCGCACACGGTCTCGGCGCGCCGGTCCTGCCAGACGAGGGCGTCGGTCAGCGGGCGGCCGGTCGCCGGGTCCCAGGCGAGGACGGTCTCGCCCTGGTTGGCCAGGCCCATCGCCACGACGTCCTCGCCCGCCTCGGCGAGTGCGCGGTGACCGGCGTCGAGCACCGAGGTGTACAGCTCGGCCGGATCCGCCTCGACCAGACCGCCGGGCAGGTGGCGGGGCGTCACGGCGGCGAACCCGGTGCCGAGGACGCCGCGTTCGGGGCAGACCACGAGGGCCTTGGTGCCGGACGTGCCCTGGTCGACGGCGAGCACCGGCCCCGGCATCGCACCCTCCCGCACCCTCGTCCGGACATTCGAAGATCAGCGAACAGCCTGCCGTCGGGCCTCGTCCGGCGTCAAGCACGGCCGCCGACCGATCGACTCCCGCCCGCATCGAGCAACTTCCCTGCCAGGTAGTTGAGTTGACAACAATGGCAAGGCGGAAACGACGCCCCTATAGTGACCGCCGACCCGTGCGAGATCGTTCAACCGCCGATCAGAATCGTTCAACGACCGCCCAGAGGAGGGCTGTTGCGACCTCATCCCGCCACCCTGCCCGTCCGCGTGCGGACCGGGACGGGCGGCTGATGGCCAGAGAAGGAGCACGCCCCTCCTACGACCCCGCCGGTCACGACGGCGCCCTGCGCACCGCCCTCCAGGATCTGCGCACCGGGCGCTGGATGGCGATGCGCGCCCTGCTCGCGGACACCACGAGCTGGTGGCAGTGGACCCAGCGCACCCAGATCCTCGCGGCCGCCGCGGCCGGCACCGACGTGGTGCGGGCCTGGCGCGCGGAGGAGCCGCGCAGTGTGCCGGCCGCGGTGATGCACGCCCGGGTCGGCGTGGAGCGGGCCCTGCGGGCGCAACGCGAACGGCACCGCCGGACGCACGAGTTGTGGATCGAGGCGTGGGACGCCGCGCAGTCCGCCACCGAGGCCGCCCCACAGGACCCGGTGCCCTGGGTGTGTCTGCTCGCGCTGGCCCAGCTGGATCCGGCGCGGCGCTGGGACGAGCACCGGGAGCAGCCGCCGGAGCCCACGCTGCCGCCGGGCCCGTGGGGGCTGCTGGCGGAGGCGGGCCGGCGCGACCCGCACAACCGCGAGGCCCACCACCGGATGCTCCAGTTCCTGTACGCGATCGGGTCCTCGGACCGGCTCGCCGAGGCCACCGGCTACGCCCAGTGGGCCGCCGGTTCGGCACCGCCCGGGTCGGCGCTGCATCTGCTGCCGCTGTACGTCCGGGTCGAGCGCTACCGGCGCGGCAGCGGGCACGACGCGGCGCTCGACCTGCACTGGGTGGCGGAGGACGCGACCCGCGAGGCGCGGCGGGCGCTGCACTCCTGGTTCGAGCACGCGCCCCGGGCCGAGCAGTCGCTGCTGGACCTCAACCACCTGGCGCACGCCCTGTGGGGCGCCCTCCGGTTCCCCGACGCGGCCCGCGTGTTCGAGGCGATCGGCCCGTACTTCACGCCCCCGCCCTGGATGTACCGCACCCCCGACCGCGGCCGCGCCGTCGAGGTCTTCCTGCAGGCCAGGGACCGTAGCCGAGCCGCCGTCGAGGACTCCGGCACCACCCCCTGACTCCCCTCGGGCTCCCCTGTTCCCCCTACGCCCCCTACGCCCCCTACGCCCCCGGAGGTTTCCGCATGTCCCCCGCACCCGACCGCTCCCCCGCATCGGATCCGTCGCCCGCTCCCGATCCGTCCCCCGCATCCGCGCACCCCCAGCACGACGAGGAGCAGCGGCTGCGCGAGCTGGGCTACCGCCCGGTGCTGGCCCGCCGCATGGGCGGGTTCGGCAACTTCGCGATCAGCTTCTCGGTGATCTCGATCCTGTCCGGCTGCATGACCCTGTACGGCTTCGGTCTGGGCGCCGGCGGGCCCGCCGTGATGCTGTGGGGCTGGGCGGGTGTCGGCCTGTTCGTGCTGTGCGTGGGCCTCGCGCTCGCCGAGGTCACCAGCGCCTATCCGACCTCCGGCGCCCTGTACTACATGGCCGACCGGCTCGGCGGCAGACGGTGGGGCTGGTACACGGGCTGGCTGAACCTGCTCGGTCTGCTCGGCGCGATCGCCGGCATCGACTACGGAGCGGCCCTGTTCGCCGGCGCGTTCGCCAACCTCCAGTGGGGTTTCGAGCCGACCCCCGGCAGAACCATGCTGATCTTCTGCGCCATCCTCCTGCTGCACGCGGTGCTGAACCTGTTCGGCGTCCGGCTGGTCAGCCTGCTCAACTCGGTCAGCGTGTGGTGGCACCTGGCCGGTGTCGCGCTGATCGTCGGGGCGCTGGCGATCGTCCCGGACCACCACCAGTCACCGTCCTTCGTGTTCACCGAGTTCGTGAACGAGACCGGCTGGTCGAGCCCGCTGTACGTGGCCGCGATCGGCCTGCTGCTCGCCCAGTACACGTTCTCCGGCTACGACGCCTCCGCGCACCTGTCCGAGGAGACCTCCAACGCCTCGGTGTCGGCGGCGCAGGGCATCGTACGGTCCATCTGGGTGTCCTGGATCGCGGGCTTCGTGCTGCTCGCCGGACTGACCTTCGCCATCCAGGACTACGACGCCACGCGCAGCACCGACACCGGTGTGCCGCCCGCGCAGATCCTGCTCGACGGCCTCGGCACCGACGGGGCCGGCGCGCTGCTCCTGGTCGTGATCGTCGCCCAGTTGTTCTGCGGGAACGCCGAGGTGGCCGCGGCCAGCCGCATGGTGTTCGCGTTCAGCCGGGACGGCGCCCTGCCGGGCTCGCACCTGTGGCGCAAGGTCAGCGACCGCACCCAGACCCCGGTCGCCGCCGTATGGCTGTCGGTGATCGTCGCCGGCGTCCTCGCCCTGCCGTCCCTGTACTCGGCGACGGCGTACGGCGCGGTCACCGCCATCAACGTCATCGGCATCACCCCCGCCTACGCCATCCCCGTCCTGCTGCGGCTGCGCGCGGGCGACCGTTTCCGGCCGGGCCCCTGGCACCTGGGCCGGTGGAGCAGGCCGATCGGCTGGATCGCCGTGGTCTGGGTGGCCTGTGTGACGGTCCTGTTCTGCCTGCCGCAGTCCTCGCCGGTCACCGTCGACACGATGAACTACGCGGCCGTGGCCCTCGCGGTCGTCCTGGTCCTGGCCAGCGTCTGGTGGTACGTGGCCCGCCGTTCGTACGGCACGCCCACCACCGCCGCCTACGGAAGCGACCGCGACCAGGCCGAACTCGCGGAGGGCATCGTCTGATCGGAAGCCTTCTTCGAACCCGAAGATACTGCCTGGTAACTTCTGCGGATGATCTTTTCGCTCCGCTTAGACCGTACGGCGCGCGCCACACTGATATCCGCCCTCGCCCTGGCCGTGCTGCCCGCCGCGCCCGCCGGCGCCGCCGATTCGGCGACCCCCCATCTCGACGCCGTGGAAAGCACCTTGCGTGAGGTCTCGCCCGGCCTCGAGGGGGACGTGTGGGAGCGGACGAGCGGCAACCGGCTCGACGCCACGGCCGACGACCCCTCCGGCTGGCTGCTCCAGACGCCCGGCTGCTGGGGCGACGCCGGCTGCACGCAGCGCCCCGGCACCGAGCGACTGCTGGCCAAGATGACCGAGAACATCTCCCGGGCGACGCGGACCGTCGACATCTCCAGTCTCGCGCCCTTCCCGGACGGCGCCTTCCAGGATGCCGTCGTCGCGGGCCTGAAGTCCTCCGTGGCCTCGGGCCACAAGCTCAAGGTCCGGGTCCTCGTCGGGGCCGCGCCCGTCTACCACATGACCGTGCTGCCCTCGAAGTACCGGGACGACCTGCGCAGCAGGCTCGGCCCGGCGGCCGACGCCATCACGCTCGACGTCGCCTCGATGACCACGTCGAAGACCGCCTTCTCGTGGAACCACTCCAAACTCCTGGTCGTCGACGGGGAGTCCGCGGTCACGGGCGGCATCAACAACTGGAAGGGCGACTACCTCGACACCGCCCACCCGGTCACCGACGTCGACCTCGCCCTGACCGGCCCCGCCGCCGGCTCGGCCGGCCGGTACCTGGACCGGCTGTGGACCTGGACCTGCCGCAACAGGAGCAACATCGCCGCCGTCTGGTACGCCTCCTCCGGCGGAGCGGACTGCATGGCCACCATGGAGCGCGACACGAACCCCCGTGCCGTCCCGGCCACCGGCGATGTACCGGTGATCGCCGTCGGCGGGCTCGGCGTGGGCATCGAGGACGCCGATCCCGCCTCCACCTGGCGTCCGGCTCTGCCGGACACGTCCGGCACCCGGTGCGTGGTCGGGCTGCACGACAACACCAACGGGGACCGCGACTACGACACGGTCAACCCCGAGGAGAGCGCGCTGCGGTCACTGATCTCCAGCGCGAGGGACCACATCGAGATCTCGCAGCAGGACCTCAACGCGACCTGCCCGCCGCTGCCCCGCTACGACACCCGCGTCTACGACGCCCTCGCCGCGAAGCTCGCCGCCGGCGTCAAGGTACGCATCGTCGTCAGCGACCCGGCCAACCGCGGCGCCGTCGGCAGCGGAGGCTACTCGCAGATCAGGTCCCTCTCCGAGATCAGCGACGTACTGCGCAGCCGGCTCGTCCGGGTCACCGGCGACGAGCGCAGCGCCACGGCGGCGCTCTGCTCCCACCTGCAGCTCGCTTCCTTCCGCAGCTCCCCGAGCGCGAAGTGGGCCGACGGACACGCCTATGCCCAGCACCACAAGCTGGTCTCGGTCGACGGCTCCGCGTTCTACATCGGCTCGAAGAACCTCTACCCGGCGTGGTTGCAGGACTTCGGGTACATCGTGGAGAGCCCCGGCGCCGCCCAGCAGCTCGACGCCCAGTTGCTGAGCCCGCAGTGGGCCTACTCCAAGGAGTCCGCCACGGTCGACTACGAGCGGGGGCTCTGCCGGATCTGACGGTCCGCCGTCCCCGGGGGAGTCCACGGACAAGCGCCGCTCGGTCCGGGACCATGGTGCGAACCGGTGTGCCGGATACGGCAGGATGAACGATCGCGCCGACCGCCGGTGACCGGGCGGGCGGCGCGATCGCACATTCCGGACATCGAGCAGGTGACAACGTGACGAGACTTCACATCAGGCTCTGCGCAGCAGCTTTGCGCCCCGGGGGTGACCGGTGAACCGCGCGCTGACCCTGGACGACCTCGTCCTCGCCGGCATCGCCCTCGCCGCGGGCCTGGTGCTGGCCTTCCTGTCGCGCACGCTGCTGCGCTGGCTGGCCAAGCACGCCAAGCGGACCAAGTGGAGCGGTGACGACGTCATCGTGGACACACTGCGCTCCGTCGTCCCCTGGGCGGCGATCGCGGGCGGTGCCGCGGCGGCCGCGGCGGTGCTGCCGCTGACCCACACCGTCCAGCACCACACCGACCAGATCCTCCAGGTATGGCTGATCTTCGTGGTGACCCTGTCAGCGGCCCGGGTCGTGGCGGGTCTGGTCCGCTCGGTCACCCAGTCCCGCTCGGGCGTGGCGGGCTCGGCGACCATCTTCGTCAACATCACCCGGGTGCTGGTCCTGGCGATCGGCTTCCTGGTGGTGCTGCAGACGCTGGGCATCTCCATAGCGCCCCTGCTCACCGCCCTCGGCGTCGGCGGTCTGGCCGTGGCCCTCGCCCTCCAGGACACCCTCGCCAACCTGTTCGCGGGCGTCCACATCCTCGCCTCCAAGACCGTCCAGCCGGGCGACTACATCCGCCTGAGCAGTGGCGAGGAGGGCTATGTGGTGGACATCAACTGGCGCCAGACGACGGTCCGCCAGCTGTCCAACAACCTGGTGGTCATCCCCAACGGCCAGCTCGCGAAGACCAACATGACCAACTACACCCGGCCTGAGCAGCAGTTGACGATCCTGGTGCAGGTGGGCGTGAGCTACGACAGCGACCTGGACCACGTCGAGCGCGTCACGACCGAGGTCATCGCCGAGACCATGGCCGAGATCACCGGCGCCGTCCCGGACCACGAACCGGCCATCCGTTTCCACACCTTCGGTGACTCGCGCATCGGCTTCACGGTGATCCTCGGCGTCGGCGAGTTCAGCGACCAGTACCGCATCAAGCACGAGTTCATCAAGCGCCTGCACCGCCGCTACCGCGAGGAGGGCATCCGCATCCCGGCCCCGACCCGGACGGTGGCGCTGCAGCAGGGCGCGGTGGTGATTCCGCAGCAGCGCAGCGGGGAGGACATGCCGTCGGGTTCGGCCGTGGCCGACTAGGCCGTGTGCCCGGACAGGGGCGGTCCGAAAATCTTTTCGCCGTGGTCGCCTCGTCCGGTACGGTCGCGGGATTGTTTTCACTGCTGGGAGCCCAAGAGTTCCGCGCGTGGTCGCCCCGGCAGTCCCCACGTCGAGAGTAGGTTTCGTCCATGGCATGTCGTATCAGTGAGCTCGTGCTCGGTTGCCGCGACCCTGAGCTGCTGGCACGGTTCTGGTGCGAGGTCCTGGACTTCGTCGTGCTCGACCGCGAGGACGACGGCACGCTGGAGATCGGGCCGCGCGAAGGGTTCGGTGGTCCGCAGCCGACGATCATCCTCAGTCGCAGGGACGAGCCGGAGCCGGGCAAGTCCCGGCTGCACATCGACGTCAACGCCACCGACCGCGATCAGGACGCCGAGCTCGAACGCCTTCTGAAGCTCGGTGCGCGCCCGGCCGACATCGGTCAGACAGGGCAGGAGCAGTGGCATGTCCTGACCGACCCCGAAGGCAATGAGTTCTGCCTGCTCAAGGCCCGCCTCAACCCCCTCTGATGCTCATCGGTCACCCCGCGGGACCCTCTACGTGTGGCAGCACGAGCCGCGCCGCAGGCCGTGGGCGACCTCGAGCCAGGTGGCGCCCCGGGGTGCGAGGTGGTCGCGGCGCTGATGAGCGTCTGTCAGGTCGCTCTGGTGGTGCAGGATGCCGTCCCGCACCACCAGGGGCGTGTCGACGAGGGTGGTGAAGTCGGTGAACGGATCACCGTTGACGACGGTCAGATCGGCGATCCTGCCCTCCTGGACGGTGCCGAGGTCGCTGCCGAGGCCGAAGAGACGGGCCGGGACGGACGTGGCGCAGTGCAGGGCCTGCGCCACGGTGAAGCCGTGGGCGTGCAGGGCACGCAGGGCCAGGTGCAGGGACAGGCCGACGGGAACCAGCGGGGAGTCCGTGCCCAGGGCGGGCACGGCGCCCTGGGCGGCCAGCCGTCGGTAGCCGGCCATCTCCACGGCCAGGGCGCTCCGTTGTGGCGCGGTGGGCGCGGCGTCGGCCCGGTCGCGGACGGCGGCGACGTCCCACGGCGGCATGAGGTGCGTCACCCGGGGGTCGTCGGCCAGTCCCGGATCGTCGCCGAGGAGGCACTGCGCGGTGAACGGGGTGGCGACGAGGCAGTAGGAGCCGTCGGCGTACTGCTGTACCAGGTCCTGGTGGATGTGCCCGAGCGGGGTGCTGGCGTGCCCGTGGGGCAGGCGCTGGGTGGCCTGCAGATGGGTCGTCAGGTCCTGGCCGGCCGACCGGCCGGGTGAGCACAGGTGGCTGCCGCAGGGCACGCCCAGCCGGTGCGCCGCCTCGGCGGCCTGTGCCATGACCTGCCCCGGGGCGCGCACATAGGTCTTGACGAAGTCGACGTCCAGGGCGGTGGCCCGCTGCAGGGTGCGAGCGACGCCGGCCGGGGTGCGGTGGGCCCGCCCCATGCTGTAGGCGGTGCGGGAGCCGTCGATGAGTTCCGCGCAGGCGAGCTGACGCGGTCCCAGGGAGCGTCCGGTGGCGGCCGACTCGCGCAGCCGGACCGCCTCGTACAGCGGTCCGCCGAGGCACGCGGTGGTGGTGATGCCGTAGGCGAGCGCGGTCAGGCCCTGCCGGGCGCCGTAGGTGGCGTTGTAGGGGTGGGTGTGGCTGTCGAACAGGCCGGGGATCACGGTCTGTTCGGAGGCGTCGACGGTACGGTGCCCCGGGCGGCGCGTCCGGTGGGGTTCCACGGCGGTGATGCGGTCGCCGCTGATGAGGATGTCGACGTCCCGGCGGGGAGCGGCGCCGGTGCCGTCCCACAGCTGTCCCGCGTGGATCCGCAGCTTCTCCCGGGCCACCGTCGTACGGGGGCGGGTCGGCACTCCGGCGGACAGGGTCCGTACGCCCTCGGCCGCGGCCGCGGAGTCCAGGGTCATGAGGCGCAGCCGTCCGCAGGACAGGTACAGCAGGGTGCGCGAGTCGCCGGCCCAGCTGGGGTGGTCGGCCGGCTCGTCGGTGAGCCGCCGGGCCGGACCCGTGGGCGTGCCGTCGGCGGCGACCGGCAGCAGCCACAGGGCCGACTCGGCGACCAGGGCCATCCAGCGGCCGTCGGGTGACCACACCGGTCCGGCCGCCACACGGTCGGACAGCGACTGGTGCGGCCCGGGCAGGTGGCGTTGCTCCGTACTCGTGCGGGTGTCGACGACGCGGATCAGGTTGTAGCCCTCGCGGAAGCGGTGGTTGAGCCGGTTGCGGTCGCAGAAGGCCACGTACCGGCCGTCCGGCGACCAGGTCGGGGCGCCGGGCGGCCCGTCGGTGGCCAGCGGCCGGGCCACCACCCGCTCCTGCCCGCTCGCCCGGTCCCGCAGCAGGAGATTGCCCGCGATGTCGTGGCAGGCCAGCCGGGAACCGTCGGGCGAGACGGCCGGGTGCAGCCGCCCGCCCCCGGCGACCGGTCCCTCACTGCCGTCCGCCAGGCCGATCCGGTGCACCGCGACCAGGCCGTCCCGGTCGGTGCAGTACAGCAGGCTGCGTCCGTCGGGTTCCCAGGCGGGCATCTGCACGTAGTGGGCGGGCTCGCCCTGGAGGAGTCGGCGCGGTGCGCCGTCGACGGGCAGCAGCCACAGCGCGTTGAGTGCCACGAACGCCACCTGTCGCCCGTCCGGTGACAGGGCCGGCAGGTGGATACCGCGCACCGGGTCCGGCGCCGGGGTGCCGAGGGCAGGGGTCCTGGGCCGCCACCGGGGCCTGGGCACCGGCATCCGGGCGGTGAACGGGACGTCCGCGACGGAGGGTTCGGCCAGGGTGCGGATACGGATGCGTCCGTCCGCGACGTAGAGCAGCCGGTCCTCGTCCAGCCAGCACGGCGGGGCCGCCGCCAGGTCCTCGTCCGCGGTGACGACGTGCCCGTCGACCATCAGCGCCGTACGCGAGGGTGGCAGGGACGGCGAGTCGCCCGTCCCGGAGAAGTGCAGACAGGCGATCCGCCCGCCGGGCGAGACGGACGGGCACTGGAGCCTGCCCTCCGCCACCGTGTACACCACCTCCGCCGGGCCGCCGGAAGCAGGCACGCGGACCAGGGCCGGGCCGCCGTCGTTCCCACCGTCCGGCCGGTGCGCGGCCCGCACGCAGACCAGGGAGCGGCCGTCCGGCCACCACGCCGGATCGAAGTCCTCGAAGTCCCCGCCGGTCACCCTCAGCAGTCGGCCGCCGTCCGCGTCCAGGGTCCACAGGCCGAAGGAGGTGCCGGTCACGGCGTCTCCGCCGCGCTCGGAGGAGCAGGCGATGCGCGTCCCGTCCGGTGACCAGGCCGCCCCGCGGTCGTCCCACGGCCCGTCGGTCAGCTGCCGCAGCTCGCTGCCGTCGGGCCGCATCGACCACAGGTGGAAGGTGCCGCCGCGGTATCCGCAGAAGGCGAGCCGCTCACCGTCCGGCGACAGCGCGGGGCGGGTCGCCTCGAGCGACCAGTCCGTCAGCTGCCGTGCCGTCCCGCCGTCGCGGGGGACGTGCCACAGGACGCCCTGCACCTCCGCGATCAGCAACGAGCCGCCCCGGCAGGCGGTGACCGATCCGCCGGTCGTCTCGTGGTACGTGAGGATCTGCTGCCCCTCGCGGACGGCTCGCCGGCCCGCGGCGGAGGCCGGCGCCGGCGACGCGGCCGCGGCCACTCCGGCTGCGGAGGCCTCCAGGAACCCCCGACGGCTGACGAAGCCGAAACCCATGTCGTCGTCCCTCCCGCCCGCACGAACACCCGGTCCGACGAGTGCAACGAGCGGCCGGGCGGTACGTGGCGGGCGGAGCCGGAGCGCGCGGCGGCGCCCGCCACGTTCCGGTCAGAGGGTGGCCGAGTTCTCGTGCCAGTGGCCGCCGCGCAGGCTGTGCGGGGCCGCGGGGGACGAACCGACCGGGGTGACCGTCCAGTCGGGGTGGCCGGGCATCCGCGGGGTCTTGGTGCCGTAGAGCCAGTCGCGCAGGAAGCCGGAGTGGTCCTGGCCGCACACTGCGGAGGCGACCGCGATGTAGTCGTCGGTCGACGCCGAGGAGTTGCGGAAGCGGTCCAGGAAAGTGCGCTCGACCGCGTGGAAGACGTCCTCGCCGACCAGCTGCCGGAAGGCGTACAGGACGAGTACGCCGCCCAGGTAGCGCTGGTTGTCGAAGAGGTCGACCGCGTCGGGCGCGGCCACCGGGCCCGAGTCGTGGCGCCACTGGTCGCCCTTGGCGTAGGTGTCCTTCATCCGGGCCTCCAGCGTGGTGAGGCCCAGGGAGTCGGCCCAGCCGCGCTCGTAGCGGTAGAGCAGCCCGTAGAAGTCGGCGTGGCCCTCGTTCAGCCACAGGTCGGCCCAGGTGGCGGGGCTGACCAGATTGCCGAAGTAGGAGTGGACCAGCTCGTGCATCATGTGCGAGCCGATCTTCTTCTCCTCCTGGAGCAGGAAGTTCGGCTTGTACAGGGTGAGGGTCTGGGTCTCCAGGCCGGTGAAGTCGAAGGCCTTGTCGCTGTCGGAGTTGCACGGCAGCAGGCCGTACGTCTCGAACGGGAAGGCGCCCAGGCGGTCCTCCAGCCAGGTCACCAGGCCGGGCGTGAGGGCGAGGGCCGGTTCCAGGGCGGTGGCGCGGGCGGTGGGGACGACATCGCGCAGGTGCAGGCCGTGCGGGCCCTCGCGGTCCTTGATCACGTAGTCGCCCACGGTGATCTGGACGAGTTCGGTGGCGATGGGCGAAAGCGAGCGGTACGAGTACGCCGTACGGTCGCCGTCCACCTCCTCGGTGCAGGTGAGCAGGCCGTTCGCCACGCCGCGCAGCCCGTTCGGGACCGTGATGCGGAAGCTGAAGTCCGCCTTGTCGGAGGGGTGGTCGTTGCACGGGAAGACGGTGTGCGCGGAGTTCGGCTGCGGGCAGATCGCGAAGCCGTCCGGGGTGGGCACCCAGGCGGTGTGCGCGAGGGTGCGGCGCGGGTCGGCGCGGTACTCGACCCGGACGGTCGCGACCGCCTTCGCGGGGAGCGGCCGGGCGGGCGTGATGCGCAATTTCTCGTCGGCCTGCTCCCAGACGGCCGTGCGACCGCCGACCTGTATGCACAGTATGTCCAGGCCGAGCGCGTCGAGGGAGAAGCGGGTCAGCGCCCGCGCGGTGCGGATCCGCAGGGTGGCGGTGGCGTCGACCAGTCCGGTCGTGGGGTCGTATGTGAGGTCGAGGTGGTACGCCGACACGCGGTAGCCGTCGTTGCCGAGGGCCGGGAAGACGGGGTCACCGAGGGTCTCCGGGCCCGGGTCCCCCGTGTTCCCGTCCGCCGTCGCCCGGGCCGTGGAGCCTAGGGTCAGTGCAGCCGTCGTACCCGTCAGAACGGCCGCGGGGGCCGTCACTCTGGTGCGATATCTCATGGTCCGCCTTCGCTCGGGCGGCCGGACGGTCGGAGCCGGCCGCCGGTCGGTGGGCGATCGCGCATGGTCGGTGGGCGATCGTTTGTCATGACCACAAGGTCGGCGGAGTCGGTTGCACCCGCCCGGCACCTTTTCGAGACACGACCCCTGTCGAGCCCGCCTCGATCACGAGATATCTTGATGTCGAGCAATGTTGCAGACGTGGAGCGGAGCACCCGGTGACTGACTCGACCATCATCTACACCTACACAGACGAAGCCCCGGCCCTGGCGACGCATTCGTTCCTGCCGGTGATCCAGGCGTACGCCTCGCAGGCCGGTGTGCCCGTGACGACCCGCGACATCTCGCTGGCCGGGCGCATCATCGCCCACTTCCCGGAGTACCTGAACGAAGGCCAGCGCATCCCGGACGCCCTGGCCGAGCTGGGCGAGCTGGCCAAGACGCCCGAGGCCAACATCGTCAAGCTGCCGAACATCTCGGCCTCGATCCCGCAGCTTAAGGCCGCCGTCGCCGAGCTGCAGGGCAAGGGCTACGCGCTGCCGGACTACCCGGACGACCCGAAGACCGACGAGGAGCGCGAGATCCGCGCCCGCTACGACAAGGTCAAGGGTTCCGCCGTGAACCCGGTCCTGCGCGAGGGCAACTCGGACCGCCGGGCCCCCGCCTCGGTCAAGAACTACGCCAAGACCCACCCGCACCGCATGGGCGCCTGGAGCAGCGACTCCAAGACCAACGCGGTGACCATGGGCGAGAACGACTTCCGCTCCACCGAGAAGTCCGCCGTGATCTCCGAGGCCGGCAAGCTGAAGATCGAGCTGGTCGGCGAGGACGGCACCACCACCGTGCTCAAGGAGTCCGTACCGGTCCTGGAGGGCGAGGTCGTCGACGCCTCCGTCCTGCATGTCGCGCAGCTCAACGACTTCCTGGCCGCGCAGGTCGCCCGCGCCAAGGAGGAGGGCGTCCTCTTCTCCGTGCACCTCAAGGCCACGATGATGAAGGTCTCCGACCCGATCATCTTCGGTCACGTGGTGCGCGTCTTCTTCCCGAAGACGTTCGCGAAGTACGGCCAGACCCTCAAGGCGGCCGGCCTGAGCCCGAACGACGGTCTGGGCGGCATCCTCAAGGGCCTGGAGAACCTGCCCGAGGGCGCCGAGATCAAGGCCTCCTTCGACGCCGAGATCGCCGAGGGCCCGGCCCTCGCCATGGTCGACTCCGACAAGGGCATCACCAACCTGCACGTGCCGTCGGACGTCATCATCGACGCCTCGATGCCGGCCATGATCCGCACCTCCGGCCACATGTGGGGCCCGGACGGCCAGGAGGCCGACACCCTCGCCGTCATCCCGGACTCCTCCTACGCCGGTGTCTACCAGGCCGTGATCGAGGACTGCCGCGCCCACGGCGCCCTCGACCCGTCCACCATGGGCTCGGTCCCGAACGTGGGCCTGATGGCGCAGAAGGCCGAGGAGTACGGCTCCCACGACAAGACCTTCGAGATCCCGGCCGCCGGCACGGTCCGCCTGGTCGACGCGGCCGGCAACGTCGTGATCGAGCAGCCGGTCGCCGCCGGTGACATCTTCCGGGCCTGCCAGACCAAGGACGCGCCGATCAAGGACTGGGTGAAGCTCGCCGTCACCCGCGCCCGCGCCACCGGCGACCCGGCCGTGTTCTGGCTGGACGAGGACCGCGCGCACGACGCGCAGCTCATCGCCAAGGTCAAGCAGTACCTGCCGGAGCACGACACCGAGGGCCTGGACATCAAGATCCTGTCCCCGGTCGAGGCCACCAAGCTGTCGGTGGAGCGTATCCGCCGCGGCGAGAACACCATCTCGGTGACCGGCAACGTGCTGCGTGACTACCTGACCGACCTCTTCCCGATCCTGGAGCTGGGCACCAGCGCCAAGATGCTGTCGGTCGTCCCGCTGATGGCGGGCGGCGGCCTGTTCGAGACGGGCGCCGGCGGCTCCGCGCCGAAGCACGTCCAGCAGCTGGTCAAGGAGAACTACCTGCGCTGGGACTCGCTCGGTGAGTTCTTCGCGCTCGTCCCCGCCTTCGAGCAGTACGCGGCGGCCACCGGCAACACGCGCGCCAAGGTCCTCGCCGACACCCTCGACCGCGCCACGGCGACCTTCCTCAACGAGGACAAGTCCCCGACCCGTCGCGTCGGCGGCATCGACAACCGCGGCAGCCACTTCTACCTGTCCCTGTACTGGGCGCAGGAGCTGGCCAGGCAGACCGACGACGCCGGCCTGGCGAAGGCGTTCGCGCCGTTTGCCGAGACGCTCTCCGCCAACGAGCAGACGATCGTCGACGAGCTGGTCGCCGTCCAGGGCTCCCCGGCCGACATCGGCGGCTACTACCAGCCGGAGAAGGCCAAGGCGGACGCGGTCATGCGCCCGTCGGCCACGTGGAACGGGGCCCTTGCGTCCCTGAGCTGACGCCCGCGGCACTCCAGCCGCAGCCGTGAGTGAACCTCCGCCCCGGTCGTGCCCCGACCGGGGCGGAGGTGTGTCCGCCCCGATCCAGCACCACGCCCCCGACAACGCCCCCGGAGCAGCCCGTGACCGCGTCCTCGTCCTCGTTCGACCTTCTGCCCGGTGCCGCCGAGTCGCCCGTGCTGCTGCATGTGCCGCACGCCGCGCGGGCGATACCGGGGGACGTGCGCCAGGGGATCCTGCTGGACGACGCGGCGCTCGGAGCGGAGCTGGACCACATCACCGACGCGCACACCGACCGGATCGCCGAGCGGGCGGCCGGGCTGGCCGGACTCACCCCCTGGCGGTTCGTCAACCGGCTGTCGCGGCTGGTCGTGGATCCGGAGCGGTTTCCGGACGAGCGGGAGGAGATGCTCGCCGCGGGCATGGGAGCCGTGTACACGCGGACCACGCACCGGGACGGGCTGCGGCCCGCGGACACCGACCCGGAGCCGCTCGTCGAGCGGTACTTCCGGCCGTACGCGCGGGCGATGACCGAGGCGGTGGCCGGGCGGCTCGCCGCGACCGGTCGGGCCGTCGTGATCGATGTGCACTCCTATCCGAGCGAGCCGCTGCCGTACGAGCTGCACGGGGAGGGGCCGCGACCGCCCGTGTGTCTCGGCACGGACGCCTTCCACACGCCGCCGGGGCTGAGGGAGGCCGCGCGGGCGGCGTTCGCGGGGTGCGGGGAGACAGGGCTGGACAGTCCGTTCAGCGGGACCTATGTGCCGCTGGAGTACTACGGGCGGGACCGGCGGGTGAGCGCACTGATGGTGGAGATCCGGCGGGACACGTACATGGCCGAGCCCGGCGGTCCGGCCGGTCCGGGCCTCGACCGCCTCGCCACCGCCCTGGCCGCCCTCGCGGACGCCGTCTAGGGCCCGTCCGGCAGGCCCGCGCCCTCCGGCCGGAGCACTCCCGCAGGACAGCGGGGGGCGCGTCGGAGGGTTGGGTCATGACCGACGACACCACCACACTCACCGGCCGGGCCCCGCCGCCCGTGCGGGACCGGCCGCTGCTCGACCAGGACGGTACGGACTTCGACCCGGTCCTCGCCGGCCTGATGCGCGAGGGCCCGCCGACCCGGATCCGGCTGCCGTTCGGCGAGGGGTGGGCGTGGCTGGGGCAACGGCCCGCACCACTGCACGGGCGCCGTCCTCGCCCGGCTGCAGACCGAGCTGCTGGCGGACCCGCTGCTGGACCGGCTGCCCGGGCTGCGCCTCGCGGTGCCGCCCGGGCAGGTGCGCCGCGGACGAAGATCCACAGGCCGCGGACGCTGCCCGTCACCTGGTGGCCCGGGTCAGGCCCGCAGCCACTCCGTGACGATCACCTGGCCGCCGGTCCGCAGCCGCAGGGCGAACGGGCCGGCGGGCGGCTCCTCGCTGGTGAAACGGCCCAGCGTGTCGACGGTGACGGGCCGGGTCGTCTGCGGGCCGCCCAGCACCTCGATGCGCGCCGACTGCGGCGGCAGCACCTGTCCGATCAGCCCCTCCCCGGTGACCTCGACGTCGACGGTCAGCTCGCCCGCGCGGAAGGTCAGCATCCGCGGCGCGTCCGGCACTCCCCTGACCGGCAGCGCGTCCACCAGCGAGTCGAAGGTCAGCTCGGCGATCCGGGCGTCCAGGTCGTGCAACGCATAGGCGTCCAGCGCCAGTTGGCGCAGTCCGGCGGGGACGGGGTCCAGGACGGCGGCCGCCTGGCGCAGCTCCTCCTCCAGCAGGTCGCCGTCGAACTCCGTGTCGTCGAAGTCCTCTTCGGGAAATCCGTTCCCGTTCACGTCGCTCATGCCGCCCCCCGTGCGTCCAACCGGGCCCGCAGCCGGCGCAGACAGCGCTGGCGCAGGGGTCCGATGCTGCCGACCGCTATGCCGAGCGCGGACGACACCTCCAGATAGCTGGGCGGCGGCGAGGCCATCAGCACGCGCAGCAACTGCCTGCACCGCTCGCCCAGTCCCTCGAACTCCTGCCACAGCCGGCGGACCCGCTCGGCCTGGTCGGCCTCCTCCTCGGCGTCGATCACCGACTGCTCCGGCGTCCGCTCCTCGCTGGCCCGGTCCAGTACCTGCGGGTCGTCCGTCAGCGTCAGCCGGGTCAGCCCCCGGAGCACCTTCAGGCACTCGTGCCGGGCCGTGCTGGCCAGCCAGGCGCCCGCCTTGTCGGGCTCCCGCAGCCGGCCCAGGTGCTGGGCGAAGCGGAACCACACGGTCTGGTAGACCTCGTGTCCGTCGGCGTCCGAGAGCCGGTGTGCGCGCACGACCGACCACACCAGCGGACTCATCCCTTCCACCAGTGCCTTCCAGGCCGCGGCGTCGCCGTCGACGGCAGACCGGACCAGTGCGCCGACCTCTGTTCGGTCCACGGCTCCACCCCTCGTGTACGGCACGTCATCGTACGCCGCGGAGTGGAGGGTTCCGGCCCTCATACGGGCTGAGCCGGGATCACGACGGAAACCGGGCGCCAGGTGGGCGGCCGGAGCGCAGGGACCCGGTCCCCGCGCACCTCGGCGGATTCCGTGACGGAGCCCAGCAGTTGTGCGCGGGCCACCCGCGGGTCGCACTCCTTGTGCGCCGTCATGTGGGCGGCGACGAGCCCGGCGACGGCCGGGGTGGCGAACGAGGTGCCGCTCCAGTGCGCAAGTCCGTCGAACATCACCTGGTCGGGCTTGGCCGCGGTGCTCTCGCGCGCCTCGCTCAGCACGCCCGTGTGGCGGGGGTACCGGCAGGTGCAGGCGTAGGTGGAGCCGAACCGGCAGGTGTCGTAGGTGGAGTGCTGGTAGACGTACGGCACGGGCGTGTCGAAGCCGGTGAGGGCACTGGTCAGCCGCTCGCCGGGGGCGTAGACGTGCACCCAGGGGCCGTGGTTGCTGAAGCAGGCGGCGGACTCGCCGTCCCCCCGCAGCGCGCCGACCGACAACACGCTGTCCGCGTACTCCGGCAGGGACGCGTAGGCGGCCGGCCAGAACGGGGTGTCGCTGCCGTTGTTGCCCGCCGCGGCCACCAACAGCGTCCGCTGCTCGCGGAGTTCGCGCATGAACGCCTCCAGTCCGATCAGGCCTTCGCCCGAGCCGGTGGAGGTGCCCGCGGAGAGGCTGATGATGTCGGGCCAGCCGGCCTGGTCCACCGCTTCGAAGAGCTTCGCGCCGAACTCCGACTCCAGCATGGCGCCCACGTCGTTGAGCGTGCCGCGCACGGTGACGTCGGTGTTGGGCGCGACGGACGCCACGATCCCGGCGATGAACGTGCCGTGGCCCACGTACTGGCGGAGCACTCCGTCGGAACCGGTCTCGGTCACCTGCGGGTCGCCGACGGTGTGGGCGAGCAGCGGGTAGGAGCGGTAGTCGTGCGTCAGGCCGGTGTCGATGACGAGGACGCCGACGGCCGTGTCCGGGTCGTGGAGGCCCTCCTGCGCCGCCGGGTTGGCCGGCTCGCTGCGCGGCGCGGGTACGGGCTCGTCGCCGGGGCACGCGTTGACCGGGGCGATGTGGACCACGTGGTTGCGCCTGACCAGCCGGCGGCCCCGGCGTCCCTCCGCCTCCCGCAGGGCCCGCAGGGCGTGCGGGACGACGTCGTCTCCCTGAGCGGGGTCGCCGACCCGGATGCGGGTGACGCCGGTGCGGTTGGTCTCCGGGCCCGCCCGGCGTACATGGTCGGGGACCAGGCCCTGGGTGTCGGTGAAGTGGGTGCGCACGGCGTCCTCGACCGCGAGGGCCTCCTCCCCGTCACGGGCGAGGACGACGCCCTTTTCGTACAGGAAGTGGGCGTCGTCGTCCGGCCCCATGGCCAGGGGGATGTCGGGCATCGAGCGCTGGAAGTGGTCGAACTGCTCGTGGAATCGCTGTGGTGCCATGGGTGTGTCCTCCCCCTGAGACGGTGTCCGACAGTCAGAGTCGCCCGACGACCGATTGATACAGCCCGCGCGTACGCCCGGTACAGGCCGAGGAGACCACGGAGAACCCGTGTGATGAGTTTGCGCAGGCCACTACCATACGAGGGGTGACAGCGCGAAGCGAGTCGGTCCTCGAGCTGCTGCCGATGGTGTTCGCCGATCCCGGCGAGGCCCGGGCACGCGCGGATCAGGTACTGCACACCGATCCGTCGCCGCTGCACGCCAGCGTCGCCCACCAGGTACTGGGCATCTGGCAGCGGGACTTCGGCGATCTGCGGATCGCCCTGCGGCATCTGCGCCGGGCCCGGGACCTCGCCGCGCGCGCCGAGTCGGCCGAGCGGGAGGCCGACGTGCTCGCGACGCTGGGGGTCGCACTGGTGCACGCGGGGCGCACGCGGCAGGGGCTCGCGTCGTTCGAGCACGGTGTCGCCCGGGGCAGCGGACACACCAGGGCACGGGTGCTGTACCGACGGGCCTATGTGTGGTGGGTGCTGGGACATCACCGGGAGGCGCTGGAGGACGTCCGGCGGGCGCTTCCGGTGCTGCGGCAGGCCTGTGACGGCATCTGGACCGCGCGGGCGCTGACCCTGCGGGCCACGGTGCATCTGGCGCTGGGCGCGGTGGACCGGGCGGTCGCGGACTTCACGGCGGCGGAGCGGCTGTGGGAGACCACCGGCCAGGAGCACGACAAGGCGGACGCGGTGGAGAGCCGGGGCCTGGCCGCGTTCCGGTCCGGGGACATCCCGGCGGCGCTGCGGCTGCTGGACGAGGCCGAGGAGCGGTACGGCAAGCTCGGCACGCCCACGTTCATGCTGTCGATCCGGCGCTGCGAGGTGCTGATGGCGGCGGGGCTCGCCCCGGAGGCGCTCGCGGAGGCGGACGCGGCGATCGCGCTGCTGGACCGGATGGGTGGGCAGTCCACCCGCAAGGCGGAGCTGCTGCTGGCAGGCGCGCGGGCCGCCCGTTCGGCCGGGGACCCGGACACCGCCATCGCGCGCGCCGCCGTCGCCGTACGGCTGTTCGCGGGGCAGCGGCGCAGCTGGTGGGAGGCGCACGCCCGGCTGGTGCTGATCGAGGCCCGGGCGGCGGCCGGGCGCAGGTCGGGGCGGCTGGTCGCGGACGCGGCGGCGGTCGCCGAGCGGCTGGCCGCCTTCGGCTCGCCCGCGGCGCCCGAGGCCTCGCTGCTGGCCGGCCGGATCGCGCTCGCGCTCGGCCGGACGGCGGAGGCGGAGCGGCACCTGGCGGTCGCCGCGCGCAGCCGGCACGCCGGGCCGCCGCCGGCCCGCATGACGGGCTGGGCGGCGCAGGCGCTGCGGGCCCGGGCGGCCGGTTCCGGGCGCGGCGTGCTGGAGGCGTGCCGGCGCGGCCTGGACGTCCTGGACGACCACCGGATGACGCTCGGCGCCTCCGAGCTGCGGGCCCGCGCCACCGCGCAGGGCGCCGAACTGGCCGCGCTCGCCCAGGAGGTGAGCCTCGCGCGCGGGGGCCCGCGGCGGCTGCTGGAGTGGAGCGAGCGCTGGCGGGCGACCGTGCTGTCCGCGCCGCCCGCCCGGCCGCCCGCCGACCCGGCCCTGCTGGGCAGCCTCACCGCCTACCGGGAGATAGCGGCCCGCGCGACGGAGGCACGCCGGGAGGGCCGCCCGGTCCCGGCCCTGGAACGCGAACAGCGGCGGCTGGAGCGGGAGATCCGCTCCCGCACCCACCACATACGCGGCGATGCGCCGGGCGACGGCGACCGCTTCGACGCCGGCCGCCTGCTGGACCGGCTCGGCCGGTCGCTGCTGGTCGAACTCGCCGTGGTGGACGGGCGGGTGCACGTCCTGCTGTGCGGGCAGGGCCGGGTACGGCGGTTCGCGGGCGGGGCGCTGGCGGAGGCGGTGGCCGAGGCCGAGCATGTGCAGGCCGGGCTGCGGCGGCTCGCCCATCCGGGAGGCGAGGCGCGGCTGCCGCTGGTGGAGGCGGCGGGCCGTCGCCTCCAGGAACTGCTGCTGGGCGGTGCCGCCGCGCACCTCGGGTCCGGGCCGGTGGTGATCGTGCCACCGGGGGCGCTGCACCGGGTGCCGTGGGCGCTGCTGCCGGCGCTGCGGGATCGGGTGCTCAGCGTGTCGCCGTCGGCGGGCAGCTGGCTGCGGGCCCGGGAGACCGAGCCGCCGCCCGGCGGCCGGCACGTCCTCGTGCGCGGGCCCGGCCTCGCCACGGGCGGCGCAGAGGTCCCCGAACTGGCGGACCGGTACGGCACGGCGACGGTCCTGGAGGGCGAGGCGGCACAGGTCCCCCGAGTGCTGGAGGAACTCGACGGCGCGGCCCTCGCGCACCTGGCCGCGCACGGCACGTTCCGTGCGGACAGCCCGCTGTTCTCCGCGCTGGGGATGGCCGACGGCCCGCTGATCGTGCACGACTTCGAGCGCCTGGCCCGCAGCCCGTACCGGATCATCCTCTCCAGCTGCGACACCGCCCGCCTCGCCTCGGTCGGTGCCGACGAACTCCTCGGCCTGGTCACCGCGTTGCTCCCGCTGGGCACGGCCGGGGTGGTGGCGAGCAGTGCGCCGGTCAACGACGCCGCCGTGGTGCCGCTGATGCTCGCCCTGCACAAGGGCCTCGACGCGGGCCTCGGTCTGGCCGAGGCCCTGCGCGACGCCCGCGCCGCCCAGCCCGGGGACCCGGTCCACCAGGCGACGGGCTGGGCGTTCGCGGCGTTCGGGGCGGCGTGAGGGGGTGACCGGCTACGCCGGCTCGGCCAGGTCGCTCAGCCACGGCAGAGCACCACGGTCGCTCGCACCCAGCCGGGTGTAGGCGCTGTACAGATGGTTGCCGACGGTCCGCACGGACAGTGTCAGGCGCTCGGCGATCTGCCGGTTGCTCAGGCCCGCGGCCGCGAGGGTGACGATCTGCCGTTGCCGAGCGGTGAGTTCGCCGAGGACCAGCCCGGAAAGGGCGGGAGTGCGGGCGCCCTGGCAGCGGCGGGCCAGCGCGACCGCGCGGGTCCGGGAGAGGCGGGCGGCGCGCGGGTCGCGGTGGGCGCGTACGGCCTGGGCGTGTGCCTCGGCCGCGAACAGCACGAAGCCGCGCCCCTCCAGCGCCTCGGCGACCCGGTCCAGGGCGGGCCCGTCGCCCCGGGCGAGCGCCTCGGCGTGCCGGGCGAACACACCGTCGGCCGGCAGCAGTCCGGCGGCCCGGTCGGGCGCACCGAGGCGTACGGCGTCGTAGCGCGCGAACACGTCGTCCCCGGTGATCGCGGCCAGGGCGCCCGGGAGGTCGCCACGGGCCGCCGCGGCCCACCGGCCCGCTCCCGTCGTCTCACCCAACTGGCCTTCGGCTAAGCCGAGTTCATCTGTGCAGTGTGCGTCGTCCGGTGCCGCACGCAGGCCCTCGCGTGCCCATGCCGCCGCCTCGCGCAGGTCTCCGCGCAGCCGGGCGTACCGGGCGCGTACGGCCGCGTACCCGGCGGGGACGGGCAGCCCCTCGGACAGCAGCCAGTCCCCGACCGGGGTGGGCACGGCCCGCACGTCCTGCTGCTCCAGCCCGTGCTCCAGGGCTGCCTGTTCGGCCTCCAGGGCCGGTCCGCACCGGTCCGGTGTGCGGGCCAGCCGGCGGGCCCGCAACCGGCCGGCGGTGGCGCGCAGCGCCGGGCCGTGCAGGGGGTGGTCCAGGGTGACGGAACCGCGGTCGTCGACGTGGATCAGGCCGTCGGCCTCCAGCTGTTCGAGGACGTCCAGGTCGAGGTCGCCCAGGTCGAGCGGCAGGGGCTCGGCGAAGGCGAGGCGGTCGAGTGTCTCGCGTTCGCCGGGTCCCGGCCGTTCCAGGACGGGGACCAGGCGGTCGCGGACGGTCGCGGTGACCGGGACCGGGCCGCGCCACGCCCATTCGTCGCCGCCCGGGACACGGGTCAGGGCGCCGGTCCGGCGCAGCGCCCCCAGCAGGTCCCGCAGCAGCCGCAGATCGCCCCGGCACGTCCGGTGCAGCCGGTCCGCGGTGAGCGGCTCCAGACGGGCCACGGCGAGCAGTTGAGCGGTGTCCTCGCGGGGCAGCGGCTCCAGCGCCAGGCGGGGCAGCAGCTCCCCCGTCCACAGCCGGGACACCGCTCCCGGCGTCGCAGGTGCGCCGTCCGTGGCGGTCACGGCCAGTCGGGTGCGTCCGTGCGCGGCGAGCTGGTGGACGAGGGCGGCGGAGGCCGGGTCGAGCAGCTGGGCGTCCTCCACGACGAGGAGCCGTACGCCGGACAGGAGGTGGACCGCGTGGTGCAGCGAGACGGTGTCGGGCAGCAGGTGTGCGAAGGCGGCGAAGCGCAGTCCGCGGGTCTCGGGCGTCCCGGTCACCCGGGCGCAGTCCGTGCCCCGGACCGCCTCCGTGATCAGCCGGGTCTTGCCGCAGCCCGCCGGTCCGGTCACCGCGATGCCGGGCCGCCCGGCCGCGAGCGACCTGCGCGCCGCCTCCAGTTCGTCCTCCCGTCCGGTGAACGGCCAGGGCAGTTCCAGGGTGTTGGCTTCCTGCTCGTAAGTCGTCACACAAACTGGAGTCCGCCTACTCAGGTTTGATACAGGGCGACTTGAGTAGCTCCCGACTCAGGCGTCAGGCGCCCGCAGGCGCCAGTCTGGCGATCCAGGCCACTGTCCGGCACCGGGGGAGCGGTCGGGGGACGTCACCTTCGGGGGAGGGAGACGTCCCTCGGCCATGCCGTGGTGTCAATGGCAGCCGGCGGTTCTGGGCGAGGAGGGCTCGGCGGGTACCGGGCCCCAGTCGAACGGCGGGTCCGGGATCTCGCGGCGCAGCACGGGCGCGACCTCGCCCTGGAACCGCTCCAGCGACTCCCGGTGCCGGGTGTCGGTCAGTCCGCCCGCCTCCGCGTGCACGTGCAGCACCGTGTGTCCGAGTCGGTCGTGGTAGCGGTGGACCTTGTCGATGACCTGCTGAGGGCTGCCGATCAGCGCCGAGCTGCGCTCCACGAAGTCCTCCAGCGTCTCGAAGACGACGGGCAGCCCTGCCTTCTTCTGGAACGCCAGGTTGCTCTCGAAGACCGGCCGGTAGACGTCCAGCGCCTCCTGCGAGGTGCGGGCCACGTACAGGCCCGCCGAGCCCGCACCGACCGCGATGTCCGCGGGGTCGTGGCCGTAGTGCTCCCAGCGCTCCCGATAGTGGCGGACCAGTTCGGCGTACGGCTCGATCGGGTTGGTGACGTTGGCCGAGAACAGCGGGTCGCCGTAGCGGGCGGCGAGGTCCACGCTCTCCTTGCTGGTCGCGCTGCCGTGCCAGACCCGGACGGGCTGCTGGTACGGCCGCGGCCACACCTCGGCGTCCGTCAGCGGCGGACGGAAGCGGGTGTCGGCGGTGACCCTGTCCTGCCGCCAGATCCGCCGGAACACCTCGTAGCTCTCGGCGTTGCGGTCCCACTGGTCCTCGGGCGTGACGTGGAACAGCTCACGCTGGGCGGCGCCATTGCCCTTGCCGATGATCAGGTCCAGCCGCCCGCCCGAGAGATGGTCCAGCGTCGCGTAGTCCTCGTAGGCGCGGACCGGGTCGAGCAGGCTCAGCGTGGTGACGGCGGTGAAGAGCCGGATGCGCCGGGTGAGCGCGGCGATGTGGCTGAGCAGCACCGTGGGCGAGGAGGAGATGAACGGCCGCTCGTGCCGCTCCCCCACGCCGAATCCGTCGAAGCCCAGTTCCTCCGCCAGTAACGCGTTGTCGAGGACCCCGCGGAAACGGTCGTGCGTCGGCTTCTGTATGCCGGTGACCGGGTCCGGTCGGTGCACGATCAGGGTGATGGCGAGGAACTTCACGAGGCGGCCCGCTCGGCCGGGGAGCCGGCGTCGGGATGGGCGAGGCCCAGGTGGTCGCGCAGGGTGGTGCCCTCGTACTCGGTGCGGAAGACGCCCTGTTGCTGGAGCAGCGGGACGACCTTGTCGGCGAAGCCGTCGAGGCCGCCGGGGGTGATGTGCGGGACGAGGATGAACCCGTCGGAGGCGTCGGCCTGCACGAACTCGTTGATGGTCCGGGCGACGGTGGCCGGGGAGCCGACGAAGGTCTGCCGGTTGCCGGTGTTGATGACCAGGTCGCGGATGGACCAGCCGTTGGCGGCGGCCAGCTCCCGCCACTCGCGGGCGATGGCGATCGGGTCGCGGTACATCCGCACCTGGGCGCGCCCGCGGGAGATGTGCTCCTCGCCGACCAGCGGGTCGACGTCGGGCAGCGGGCCCTCCGGGTCGTACGCCGACAGGTCGCGGTTCCAGACGAACTCCAGGTGCTTGAGGGCGGTGGCCCCGCTGACCTGCTGCCGGCGCACCTCGCGGGCGAGTTCGGCGGCCTCCTCGTCGGTGTCGCCGAGGACGAAGGTCGCGGCGGGCAGGATGAGCAGCTGGTCGGGCCGGCGGCCGTACTGGGCGAGGCGTGCCTTGACGTCCGTGTAGAAGGCCTGGCCCTCCTTCAGGGTGGAGTACCGGCTGAAGATCGCGTCCGCGCTCGACGCGGCGAACTCGCGGCCCTCCTCGGAGTCGCCGGCCTGGAAGATCACCGGACGGCCCTGCGGGGAGCGCGGGACGTTGAAGCGGCCGTGGATGTCGAAGTGCTGCCCCTGGTGCACGAAGGCGCCGGCCTTGGCGTCGCCGAGGAAGGTGCCGGTGGCCTGGTCGGCGAGGATCTCGTCGCCGCGCCAGGAGTCGAACAGTTCGTGCGCCGTGGCGAGGAACTCCTTGGCCCGGGAGTAGCGCTCCTCCTGCGGCAGGAAGCCACCGCGGCGGAAGTTCTCGCCGGTGAAGGCGTCCCAGGAGGTGACCACGTTCCAGGCGGAGCGGCCGCCGGAGAGGTGGTCGAGGCTGGCGAACTGGCGGGCCACCTCGTAGGGCTCGTTGAAGGTGGAGTTGATGGTGCCGGTCAGGCCCAGCCGGTCGGTGACCGCGGCCAGCGCAGCCAGCACGGTGAAGGTGTCGGGGCGGCCGACGACGTCCAGGTCGTATATTTTCCCGCCCTGTTCGCGCAGCCGCAGCCCCTCGGCGAGGAACAGGAAGTCGAACTTGGCGCGTTCGGCGGTGCGGGCGAAGTGCGCGAAGGAGCTGAACTCGATGTGGCTGCCGGCGGCCGGGTCGCTCCACACGGTGGTGTTGTTGACGCCGGGGAAGTGGGCGGCCAGGTGGATCTGCTTCAGCGGCTTGCTCATGATCGTGCGTTCCTCCAGCTCAGGCGTCGGCTGTGGCGTAGCGGTTGGCGGGGCGGGCGAGACCGAGCAGGCCGCGCAGGGTGCCGGACTCGTAGGCGTGCCGGAACAGGCCCCGGCGCTGCAGTTCGGGCACGAGTTGCCGGGTGATCCGGGGCAGATCGTGGCCGAGTACGGCGGGTCGCAGCCGGAAACCGGTGAGGCCGCTCTCCCTGAACTCCTCCAGCAGGTCGGCGAGTTGCGCGGGCGTGCCGGCGAAGATCCGGGCGTCGCTGGTGTACGGCTCCCCCGCGAGGGCGTCGAGGCGTTCGCGGCGGGCCGCGGCCTCGGCCGGGTCGTCGTCGAGGAGGACGACGAGGTCGCCGAAGACGTGCAGGGTCTGGTCGGCGCGGCCGGCCGCGGCCTGTTCGGCGCGTATCTCGGCGACGATCGCGCGGGCCTGATCGGTGTCGTGCGGGGTGACGTAGCCGATGTCGGCCTGGCGGGCGACGAGCCGGTAGGGCACGGTGTCGTGGGCCAGTGCGGTGACTACCGGCTGTCCCTGGGGCGGACGGGGCGTGATCGAGGGGCCCTTGACGTTGAAGTGGCGGCCCTCGAAGTCGATGTAGTGCAGCTTGTCCCGGTCGACGAAGCGGCCCGTGGCCGCGTCCCGGATCTCCGCATCGTCCTCCCAGCTGTCCCAGAGCCGGCGTACAGCCTCCACGTGGTCGGCCGCCTCGACGAACAGCTCGGTGACCAGCTCCTGGGCTGAGGGGCTGTCGTAGGCGTCGATCAGGGGGATCGTGCGGCGGCCGAAGTGGGCGGCCTCGTTCGGCCGGGCGGTGATCTGCACGCGCAGTCCGGCACGGCCGGCGCTCACGTAGTCGAGGGTGGCGATCGCCTTGGAGATGTGGAACGGCTCGGTGTGGGTGGCCACCACCGTCGGCACCACTCCTATGTGCCGGGTCAGCGGGGCGACGCGGGAGGCGATGAGCACGGCGTCCAGGCGGCCGCGGACCTGGTCGGTACGGTCGTCCGGTTCGAGGAAGCGGGAGGACTGCGGGCCGAGGCCGTCCTCGATGGTCACGAAGTCGAGCAGGCCGCGCTCGGCCTCGGCGACCAGGTCGGCCCAGTAGCCGGCGGTGAGCAGGTCCCGGGGCCGGGCCACCGGCTCGCGCCAGGAGGCCGGGTGCCAGCCGGTGCCGTCCAGGGCGACGGCAAGGTGCAGGGAAGGGGAGGGAGTTGACGACACGTGGGTGCCTTCCTGGATGTCCGTACTGGATGTGCGTACGAGAACACCGGCTCGCGACGACGGGGTTTCGGCGACGGGCGAGCGCGGCAGGGGGAAACCCGGGCCCTGCTACGACAGGAAGCCTCGAGTCCGGGGAGAAGTCAGCGGCGACAGAGTGCGCCGGCCACGCGCTGGAGGTCTATGTGCGGACGGGAGTGCAGGCGGACGGAGCGGTACGGCTGCGGGACGCGCAGCGGGAGTACACGGGTCACGGCCCACACCTCCGTCCGTCGGGCGCGGCGGGCCGGGTCGGCGTCCGCCTGGCGGATCTCGTCATGAGTCAGAACGCCCGGGTGGCGCCGGATGTTCCCGGACCGCGGAGCTGTGTGACCGGGCTGCAAAGCTGTGTTCCCGGGCTGCAAAGCTGTGTTCCGGGGCTGCGGAGCCGCAGGATGCGCGAGCGTCGGCGCGGGGTGAAGCCGATCGACTCGTAGAGCCGGATCGCCGGCGTGTTGTCCGCCGCGGCGTGCAGGAACGGGGTGTCCCCGCGCTCCCTGATGCGCGCGGCGACCGCGCGGACCAGCCGGGTGGCGAGCCCCCTGCCGCGGTGTTCCGGGTCGGTGCACACGGCGCTGATCTCCGTCCAGCCGGGCGGCCGCAGCCTCTCCCCGGCCAGCGCGATCAGCCGGCCCTCGTGCCGGATGCCGAGGTAGGTGCCCATCTCGACGGTCCGCTTCAGGAACGGGCCGGGCCTGGTACGGGCGACCAGGTCGAGGATCTCCGGCACGTCGGCGGGTCCTAGCCGTACCGCCTCCGGGGCGGGCTCGGCCCGCAGCGCCGTGCCGACGAGCTGGATACCCTCCCCACCGCCGATGACCTCCCACCCGTCGGGCACCTGGTCAACGGGCTTGATCCGTACTGTCGTCCCCGGCCCGACGAGTGCGTGCAGGTCGGCCCAGGCGGCCGGGTCGGCCGGGTCGGCGAGGGCCGCGTAGGCGTAGACGCCGGGCCGGTAGCGGGCCGCGCGCCCGAACCGCTCGGCCAGGTGCGCGTGGGGGCCGTCGAGGGCGGCCCAGACGGCGTTGTCCAGGACGGAGGCAGCGGGCAGGGACAGGGCTCCGCCTCCGTGGAGGTCGGTCCGGCGGGTCACGGAGGCGGGGTCCTCTCTTCACTCACCTTGCATGGCTCACTGCCGGTGTGACGACTGATCAGGAGTCGGTCAGCGGCAGCCCGGGCGGGTTGACCTCGGACTTGGCGACGGCCTCGTTGGAGAGGTTCCAGGCGGCCAGCCACTTCGCGTACTGCCCGTTCTTGATCAGGTAGTTGATGGCGTCGGCGAGCGGCTTGGCGAGACCGCTGTCCTTCTTCGCGGTGGCGGCGATCAGGCCCTGCAGGCTCGAGCCGGCGCCTGAGTACGTGCCGGCGTTGCGGGTGGCGTTGGGCGTCTTCGCCGTCTGGGTGATGTGGTAGGCGATGGTCGGGTTGGGGCCGAAGTGGGCGTCGATCTTGCCGCTGTTGAGCGCCAGGTAGGTGCCGTTGCTGTCCGGGAAGTGCTTGATGGTGAGCTTCTTGCCCGCGCTCTGCAGCTTCTTCTGCCACTCCAGGAGGATGCGCTCCTGGTTGGTGCCCGAGCCGACCTCGACGGTCTTGCCGGCGAGGTTCTCGTAGGTGCCGTCGAAGTTCCACTTGCTGGACTTCGCCACCTCGAAGGCGAGGTTGTCCTGCCGGTACGAGGCGAACTCGTAGTTCTTCTTGCGCTCCTCGGTGTCGGTGACGTTCGAGAAGGCCACGTTCACCTTGCCGCCGTCGAGCCCGACGAAGAGGTTCTCCCAGGTGAAGTTCTTGATCTCCGGCTTCAGGCCGAGGACGGCGGCGACGAGGCGGCCGAAGTCGGGCTCGGATCCGGTGATGGACTTCTGGTCGCTGCCCACGTAGACCAGGGGCGCGGACCCGGACGGCAGGGCGCCGATGCCGATGACCAGCTTGCCGCTCTTCTTCACGGAGTCGGGCAGTTCGGCGCTGATCGCCTTCACCTCGGACACCTTGAGGGCGGTCTCCTCGGCCGCGCCGTTGGACAGCTGCCCGACGCTCACGCTCCCGGAGGCGGCATCGTCGGTCCTGGTGGCGGCGTCGCTGTCACCACCGCAGGCGGCGAGCCCGGTGGCGAGGGTGGCGACGGCGGTCGCCGCGGTGATGCCGCGTATCAGGCTGCGTCGGGGAAAGTGGGTAGACATGGCCGTTCCTTGTCGCTGAGAGGGTGATGAGAGCGGTGGCGTGGGGGGAGGTCGTGGGGAGCGGTGGGTCACAGGACCTTGCTGAGGAAGTCCCTGGTCCGCTCGTGCCGAGGCTTGTCGAGGACCTCGGAGGGCGGGCCCTGTTCGACGATCCTTCCGCCGTCGATGAAGACGACCCGGTCGGCGATCTCGCGGGCGAAGCCGATCTCGTGGGTGACGATGACGAGGGTGGTGCCGGTGGACGCCAGGTCCTTGATGACGGCGAGGACCTCACCGACGAGTTCGGGGTCGAGGGCGGAGGTGGGTTCGTCGAAGAGGATGACGCCGGGGCGCAGAGCGAGGGCGCGGGCGATGGCGACGCGCTGCTGCTGGCCGCCGGACAGCTGCCGCGGGTAGGCGTCCGACTTGTCGGCGAGGCCGACCCGGCCGAGGAGTGCGCGGGCGAGTTCCTGCGCCTCGGGCTTGCCGAGCTTGCCGATGGCGGCCGGGGCGGCGGCCACGTTGTCCAGGACCGTCAGGTGCGGGAACAGGTTGAAGTTCTGGAAGACGAACCCGATCCGGCTGCGCTGGGCCAGGATGGCGCGCTCGCTCAGCTCCTTCAGCCTCCCCCTGCCCTCGGCCGGGGGGACTTCCGCCTCCCTTCGGTCGCCCTGCCGCTTCACGCCGATCAGTTCGCCGTTGACGCTGACGTAGCCGATCTCCGGCTTCTCCAGGTGGTTGATGACCCGCAGCAGCGTGGACTTACCGGAGCCGGACGGGCCCAGGACGACGGTCACCTCGCCCGGACGCACGGTCAGGTCGATGCCGTTCAGCACCCGGTGGGTGCCGTACCACTTGTGCACGTCGTGCACCTCGACGGTGGCGGCCTCGACGTCCGCCGACGGCTCGAGTGTCTTCGCGGTCATACGGCGGCCTCCCTGCGGATGCGGGCTCGCAGGTCGGTGAGACCTGTACGGAGCTGCTGCAACGGCGTCGGCGGCAGGTTGCGGCTTGCGCCCCGGGCGTAGTACCGCTCGACGTAGAACTGGATGACGGAGACGACGCTCGTCAGGATCAGGTACCAGACGGTGACGACCAGCAGCAGCGGCACGATGTCGCCGGGGTAGGTGGCGCCCATGGTCTGCGCGGTGCCGAACAGGTCGAGGAGCGAGACGTAGAAGACCAGCGACGTGCTCTTGACCAGGCCGATCAGCTGGTTGACGTAGTTCGGGGTGATCGAGCGCAGCGCCTGCGGGAAGACGATCTTCGTGAACTGGTAGCTCTTCGGCAGGCCGAGGGCGGCCGCCGCCTCGTGCTGGCCCTGGTCGACGGAGAGGATGCCGCCCCGGACGACCTCGGCCGCGTAGGCCGCCTCGTTGAGGCTGAGGCCGATGACGGCGATGACCATGTCGGTGGCGAGTTTCGACTCGTCGAAGGAGAAGAAGGCCGGCCCGAAGGGGACGCCGACGCTCAACGTCTTGTACAGGGCACTGAAGTTGTAGAGGAAGAGCAGCACCACGATCAGCGGGACGGAGCGCAGCGCCCACACGTAGGTCCAGCTGACCGCACGCAGGACCGGGGACCTCGAGAGCCGGGCCAGCGCGAGGAGGACGCCGCCGAGCAGGCCCAGCACCGCGCTGTACGCGGTCACTTCGAGGGTGATGAACAGGCCGTCGAGGATCGTCGGCCGCAGGAACCAGTACCCGAAGCGGTCCCACTGGTAGAAGGGGTTGGTCGTCAGGCCGTGGACGAACTGGGCCACGAGGACCAGGACGACGGCGGTGGCGATCCAGCGTCCGGGTCGCCTGAGCGGCAGAACTCGCTGCGCAGCGAGGGTTTTTGACGGGGCGTCGGCGGGCGGTGCCTCGGCGAGGGACACTGCGGTGCCTGGGGGTTCACTCATGGTGGGCTCCGGCGGAGTCGGACACCCCAGGGCCACGGCAGCCGTGCGCTACGGCGGCATGCTCAGCGCACGGGTGTGCGGGGGCACCGGGGGCGGGGAGGGCAACGGCACACCGCGCGGGCGGTGTTCGTCAGGGAGTGCGGGGCTGCGGGGAGGTGTCAGCCCCGACAGCGGGCGCGGCCCGGTGCGGTACACAGTGCGCTGTTCACGCGGAGCAGATCGACGGCGCGGTTGGCGACCAGCAGGTTCGCGGACGAGCGTACGCAGCCCTGAGGGCGGCGGGCGGCCGTCCTGGGAGCTGCGTACATGGCGTCACCTGTCACTGTTCCGGCCCCGCGGGGCCCTCGCGCTTACCGAAAACGTCGTCCGGTCCGGTCGTCACCTGGGGCACCCCACCGTGAGGGGAGGGTTGCCGGTCAGCGAGCCAGGGCTTGGCGCTGACGCTCATGACCGTTCTGATCGGTAAGTAAGTCAGCCGGCCGTTCGATTGTCAACGAGTGTCCGAGGGTTGGACCTTGCTCGGCCCGCTCTCACCTGCGCGAAGTGTCCGTGGCGTCCGCGGCGTGGCTCGTCCAGTCCAGGATCTGGACCGCGGCTCCGGCGGCCTCCAGGCCCTGGCAGCGGCCGTGGTGGCGTCGGGCGATGCCGTCGAGGTCGAGGTGGGCACCGAAGGCGGGGTGGGCGGCCAGCCGGCGGGCGTGGGCCCACAGCGACGGGTGGCCGGCGATGCGGTGCACGGCGGAGGCGTCGAGGTGGCAGCGGTGCACGGTGTCCAGCTGCACCAGGGTCACCCACAACTCGATGTCGGCGGCGGTGAGCCTGTCGTCGAGGAGGTACCGCTCGCCCTGCAGGTACCGCTCCAGCCTGCCCAGCGTGTCCAGCAGCACGTCGAGGGCCGCCGTCCGCTCGGCGGGGTCGGCGCCGGCCCGTCCGGCGCGCTGCGCGGCCTCCTCGATGCCCTCGGCACAGAGTCGTTCGACGGCCTCGATCTGACTCTCCGTCCCGCACGGATACAGGGAGGCACGGCCGTCCTTCGGGAAGCGGTCCAGGTCCCGCAGGATGTCGGGGGCATGGGTGCTGACGATGCGTCCGGACCAGTCGTCGCTGAGCACCGGCGCGAGGGCCGGCCCGGTGTAGTGGTGCGCGCTCGCCTCGTACAGCGGACGCAGGGCCGAGTGGCCGTCACCGGGACCGTCCGGGAGGGCGGGCAGGAAGGTGACCGGACAGCTGCCGTCGAGGCCCAGGAGGCTGTACCCGACGGCGAGGCGCAGCCCGTCGGGACAGGCCGTGGACAGATGCAGCCGGTAGCGGTGCGGCACGGCGTAGTGGCCGCTGCGCGCGTCCCGGCCGATCCGGCCCCGGAAGGCGGGCGCGGTGCGGTGGGCGGACGGGACGGCGGCGAGCGGAGTGGTGGACATGCGTCTCCCCTGGTGCGGGCGCGCACGGACGTACGCGCGGCAGATGGGTCGTCGGTCGGTGGGTGCGGGACGTGCTCGGCTCGGCGCAAGGGCGGCCCGGCCGGGCCCGGAAGGCCGGACTCAGCCCCGAGGGCTGATCGCGCTGCAGACGCGGAGCAGGTCGATGTGAAGGCGTGAGGTGAGCAGAGGTGCACGCAGCGGCGTACGGCCCGCTCGGCCGACGACCGTCCTGAGGCGCACCATGTTTCCCTACCCGTTCACTAGGATTCCCTCCCTGGAGTGTCGATCCGGCGTCGTGCGACGTCAAGAGGGTGTCCACGCCTGGGACTCCGGGCGGGCGACAGACGGGCGACGAGCGGGTTCGGGGGTCTCCTCAAAATCAGCGATATGTGACATAGTACTGCCGTGGCGAAGCTACTGACCTGCGATGTCGTGGTCGTCGGAGCCGGCATGGCGGGCGCGGCCTGTGCCCTGTACGCCGCCCGCGCCGGCCTCGACGTGAGGGTGGTGGACCGTGGCCCGGTGGCCGGCGGCACCACCGGCGCCGGCGAGGGCAACCTGCTGGTCTCCGACAAGGAGCCGGGCCCCGAGCTGGAACTCGCCCTGCTGTCGGCCCGCCTGTGGGCGGAGCTGGCCGAGGACCTGGGGCCGTCGGTCGAGTACGAGTCCAAGGGCGGTGTGGTGGTCGCGTCGACCTCCCGTGCACTGGACGCACTGACGGAGTTCGTCGCCGGCCAGCGCACCGCCGGCGTCACGGCCGAACCCGTCGGCCCGGACGAACTCGGCGAGCTGGAACCGCACTTGGCCCCCGGCATGGCGGGCGGTGTCCGCTATCCGCAGGACGCGCAGGTCATGCCCGCGCTGGCCGCCGCCCATCTGGTCCGCGTCTCCGGCGCCCGTCTGCACACGGGCCGGGCCGTGACCGGGGTGCTGCGCACGCCCCACGGCGCGGTGCTCGGCGTCCGCACCGGCCAGGGGGACATCCACGCGCCGGCGGTGGTGAACGCGGCCGGCACCTGGGGCGGTGACCTCGCCGCACTGGCGGGCGTACGCCTCCCGGTCCTCCCCCGGCGCGGCTTCGTCCTGGTCACCGAGCCGTTGCCGTGCATGGTCCGGCACAAGGTGTACGCCGCGGACTACGTGGCCGACGTGGCGAGCGACTCGGCCGCGCTCAGAACCTCGCCGGTGGTCGAGGGCACGGCCGCCGGGCCGGTCCTGATCGGGGCGACCCGTGAACGGGTCGGCTTCGACCGCTCGTTGTCGCTGCCGGCGGTCCGGGCGCTGGCGGCCGGGGCGATCGGGCTGTTCCCCTTCCTGGAGCGGGTGCGCGCGCTGCGGACGTACGCGGGTTTCCGGCCGTATCTGCCGGACCACCTCCCGGCGATCGGCCCCGATCCCCGGGTGCCCGGGCTGTATCACGCCTGCGGCCACGAGGGAGCGGGCATCGGACTGGCCACCGGCACCGGGCAGTTGATCGCCCAGGCACTGACCGGCAGGGCCGCGGACCTGGATCTCGCGCCCTTTCGCCCGGAGCGGTTCGAAACGCCTGCGGGGCCCGAAGCGATCGGAGGCAACACCCCATGAATCCACTGGAGTTGGCCGGAGCCCGGCCGGGTGCCGCGTTCACCGTCACCTTCGACGGACGGCCCGTCGGGGCGCTGCCCGGCCAGACCGTCGCGGCCGCGCTGTGGGCGGCCGGGGTGACCTCCTGGCGCAGTACGCGCGAGGCCGGCCGCCCGCGCGGGGTGTTCTGCGGGATCGGGGTGTGCTTCGACTGCCTGGTGACCGTCAACGGACGCCCGAACCAGCGGGCCTGCCTGGTCCCCGTACGGCCGGGCGATGTGATCCGCACACAGGAGGGGACGGGCCGGGACGATGACTGAGCGACCGCATCTCGCCGTCGTCGGGGCGGGTCCGGCGGGACTCGCCGGGGCGCTGGCGGCGGCCGCGCGCGGCGTGCGCGTGACCCTCCTCGACGCGGCCGAGCAGGCGGGCGGGCAGTTCTACCGGCAGCCCGCCGCCGCCCTCGGCGCCCGCCGCCCCCAGACCCTGCACCACCAGTGGCGCGCCTGGGTACGGCTACGGGACGGGCTCGACCGGCACGTCACCGCCGGACGGATCACGCATCTGACGGATCACCATGTCTGGTGCGTGGACGCCGGCTCGGGGTCGTTCGCGGTGCACGCGCTGCACGGCCCTCTGCAGGAGGAGGGCGTCACCGTCCGCGCCGACGCCGTGCTGCTCGCCACGGGCGGCTACGAGCGGGTGCTGCCCTTCCCTGGCTGGACACTCCCCGGTGTCGTCACCGCGGGCGGCGCCCAGGCCATGCTCAAGGGCGGCCTGGTGCTGCCGGGCCGCAGGGCCGTCGTCGCCGGCACCGGACCCCTGCTGCTGCCCGTGGCCACCGGACTCGCGGCGGCGGGCGCCCAGGTGGCCGCGCTGGTCGAGTCCGCCGGGTCCGGGGCCCTGCTGCGACACGCGCCGGCGCTCGCCGCGCACCCCGGGAAGCTGGCCGAAGGCGCCTGGTACGCGGGCCTGTTGCTGCGCCGGGGCGTCCGCACCCTGCCCCGGCACACCGTCGTGGAGGCACACGGCTCCGACCGGTTGGAGGCGGTCACCGTCGTCGCGCTCGACCGGAACGGGCGGCCCAGGCCCGCCGGCGCCCGCCGCATCCCCTGCGACACCCTCGCTGTGGGGCACGGCATGCTGCCGCACACCGACCTCGCCGAGACCCTCGGCTGCACCCTCTCGGGGACGGACGTCCGGGTCGACGGCGAGCAGCGCACCGATGTGCCGGGCGTCTGGGCGGCCGGCGAGACCACCGGCATCGGCGGTGCGGCTCTCGCGCTCGCCGAGGGGCACATCGCCGGCCGCTCGGTCGCCGCCCGGCTGCACGGCACCGCACCCGACCCGCGCAGATGGGCCGCGGCCGCCCGGACCCGCACCCGACTGCGGGAGTTCTACGCGGTACTCGACGCGGTGTACACCCCGCCGGCCGACTGGGCCGGCCGGATCACGGACGACACGGTGGTGTGCCGCTGCGAGGAGGTGAGCGCCGGCCAGGTCCGTACGGCCGTCGACACGCTCGGGGCCGGGGACCTGCGCACCGTGAAGCTGCTCACCCGGGCCGGGATGGGCTGGTGCCAGGGCCGGATGTGCGGGCCCGCGGTGGCCGGGCTGGCCGGATGCCCCTTCACCCCCGGGCGTCGGCCGTTCGCCCGGCCGGTGCCGCTCGGAGTGCTCGCGGCACTGCCCGAACAGAAGCCCGAATGACCGGCCAGGAGCCCGGCTGACCCGTGCCGAAGGCGCGCACCACACCTCTGGCTGCTCAGTAACATGTCACACGCTATTGGATTGGGGACCGCTCATGACCCTCCCGGAGAACCGCCCCTGGCACGGTGTCCTCGTCGCCACCGCACTCCCCCTGCGCGACGACCTCTCCGTCGACCACGACCGCTATGCCGAGCACTGCGCCTGGCTGGTGGCGAACGGCTGCGACGGCGTCGTACCCAACGGCTCCCTCGGCGAGTACCAGGTACTCACGCCCGAGGAGCGTGCCCGGGTGGTGGAGACGGCCGTGGCCGCGATCGGCGGCGCGCGCGTCATGCCGGGCGTCGCCGCGTACGGCTCGGCGGAGGCCCGGCGCTGGGCCGAACAGGCGGGCGAGGCGGGGTGCAAAGCCCTGATGCTGCTGCCGCCCAACGCCTACCGCGCCGACGAACGGTCCGTGCTCGCCCACTTCGCGGAGGTCGCCAGGGCGGGCGTGCCGGTGGTGGCGTACAACAACCCGGTCGACACCAAGGTGGACCTCGTACCCGAACTCCTCGCCCGGCTGCACGGCGAGGGCCACATCCACGGTGTCAAGGAGTTCTCCGGCGATGTGCGCCGCGCCTACCGGATCGCCGAACTCGCCCCGGAGCTGGACCTGCTGATCGGCGCCGACGACGTCCTGCTGGAGCTGGCCGTGGCCGGCGCCAAGGGCTGGGTGGCCGGCTACCCCAACGCGCTCCCCCGGGCCTCGGCCGAGTTGTACCGTGCCGCCGTGGCCGGGGACCTCACCACCGCGCTTCCCCTGTACCAGCAGCTGCACCCGCTGCTGCGCTGGGACTCGAAGACGGAGTTCGTGCAGGCCATCAAGCTGTCCATGGACGTGGTCGGCCGGTACGGCGGCCCCGTGCGCCCGCCGCGCGTCCCGCTGCTGCCCGAGCAGGAGGCCGCGGTCCGCGCGGCCACCGAGAAGGCCGTGGCCGCGGGCCTCGCGTAACGGACGCCGGACCGCGCAACGGACCACCGAGCAACGGACCACGGAAAGGGGACCGCAGATGCGCAGCAAGCTCGTCCTGCACGCCGTCGACTCGCACACCGAGGGCATGCCGACCCGGGTGATCACCGGCGGGATCGGCACCGTACCCGGTGCGACGATGAACGAGCGGCGGCTGTACTTCCGTGAACACCGCGACCACGTCAAGCAGTTGCTGATGAACGAGCCGCGCGGGCACTCCGCGATGAGCGGCGCGGTCCTCCAGCCGCCCAGCCGCCCCGACTGCGACTGGGGGGTGATCTACATCGAGGTCTCGGGCTATCTGCCGATGTGCGGGCACGGCACGATCGGCGTGGCGACCGTGCTCGTCGAGACCGGCATGGTGGAGGTCGTGGAACCGGTGACCACCGTCCGCCTGGACACGCCGGCGGGGGTCGTGGTCGCCGAGGTCGCGGTCGAGGACGGTGCCGCCACGAACGTCACGTTGCACAATGTGCCCTCCTTCAGTGCCGGACTGGACCGCACGGCGGTGCTCGCCGACGGGCGGACGGTGACGTACGACCTCGCCTACGGCGGCAACTTCTACGCCATCCTGCCGCTGGACGAGTTCGGCCTGCCCTTCGACCGTGCCCGCAAGGACGACATCCTCGCCGCCGGGCTGTCGCTGATGGAGGCGATCAACGCCGAGGAGGAGCCGGTCCACCCGGAGGACCCGTCCATCCGCGGGTGCCACCACGTCCACCTGTACGCGCCCGGCGCCACCGCACGCCACTCCCGGCACGCGATGGCCATCCACCCCGGCTGGTTCGACCGCTCGCCCTGCGGGACGGGTACGAGCGCGCGCATGGCGCAACTGCACGCGCGGGGCGAACTCCCCTTGCACACCGAGTTCGTGAACGAGTCCTTCATCGGTACGCGGTTCACCGGGCGGCTGCTGGGCACGACCGAGGTCGCCGGAATCCCCGCCGTCCTGCCGAGCTTCACCGGCCGCGCCTGGATCACCGGCACGGCCCAGTACCTGCTCGATCCGACCGATCCGTTCCCCGAGGGCTTCGTCCTCTAGACTCCGATTAGACTTCGATGATGCGTGACATGGCACAGAAACCGCAGCAGGCGAACGCACCCGCGCTCCCCCGGCTCGGCGGACGGCGGAGCAGCTACCGCGAGCGGGTCGCCGACGCGCTGCGGGCCGCGCTGATCGCGGGCGAGCTGCTGCCGGGCGAGGTCTACTCGGCGCCGTCGCTCGCGGCCCGCTTCGGCGTCTCGGCGACGCCGGTGCGGGAGGCGATGCTGGACCTGGCCAAGGAGGGCCTGGTCGACACCGTGCCCAACAAGGGCTTCAGGGTCACCGCCGTCTCCGACCGGCAACTGGACGAGTACACCAACATCCGTGCGCTCATCGAGATCCCCACGGTGACGGACCTGGCCCGCACGGCGGACCGGGTCTCCCTGGAGGCGCTGCGGCCGGCGGCCCGGGAGATCGTCACCGCGGCGGTGGCCGGCGACCTGATCGCCTACGTCGAGGCCGACACCCGCTTCCATCTGGGCCTGCTCGCGCTGGCCGGCAACGCGCACCTGGTGGAGGTGGTCGCGGACCTGCGCAAGCGCTCTCGCCTCTACGGACTGACCGCCCTGGTCGAGGCGGGCCGTCTGCTGGCCTCGGCCGAGGAGCATCTGGACCTCCTGGACGCGCTGCTGGAGCGCGACGAGAAGGCGGTGCAGGAGATCATGACCCGGCATCTGGGACATGTGCGCGGTCTCTGGGCGGCCCGGGACTGACCAGGCGTCCCGACGGCTGCGGAGCTCAGCCGGGAGGGTCGGGAAGGTCGTCGAGGAAGGTCGTCGTCGGCACGTGGAACAGGCACCCGGTGACGGCGGTCGAGTAGTCGAGGATGCGGTCGTGCGGGGCCTTCCCGTCGCCGAGGAACATGTTCCTCAGCATGTGTTCGGTGACGTCCGGCGTGCGCGCGTAGCCGATGAAGTACGTGCCGAACTCGCCCGCTCCCAGGGTGCCGAACGGCATGTTCTCGCGTACGATCTTGCGCTCGTCGCCGTCCTCGTCGGTGACGGTGTTGAGCGCCACGTGGGAGTCGGCGGGTTTGACGTCGTCAGGAAGTTCGACGTTGGCGAGCTTCGTCCGCCCGATGACCTTCTCCTGTTCCTCCGTCGGCAGGGCGTCCCAGGCCGTCAGGTCGTGCAGGTACTTCTGCACCACCACATAGCTGCCCCCGCGGAAGCCGGGGTCCTCGTCCCCGATGAACACCGCGTCGTCCGCGCGTCGTTCCCCGGGGTTCTCGCTGCCGTCGACGAACCCGAGCAGGTCGCGCTCGTCGAAGTACTGGAAGGCATGCACCTCGTCCGCCACCGTGGCCGCGCCGCCCAGCCGCCGCGTGACCAGCCGGGCCAGTTCGAAGCACAGGTCCATGCGGCGGGCCCGCACATGGAAGAGGAGGTCTCCCGGGGTGGCCGGGGCCCGGTGGCGTTCACCGTTCAGTTCCACGAACGGGTGCAGGGCCCGCGGGCGCGGTCCGCCGAAGAGACGGTCCCAGGCCGCGGAGCCGATGCCGACGACACAGGTGAGCCGGTCGTCGGGTGCGCGGAAGGCGACCGAGCGGCACAGCCCGGAGAAGTCCTCCAGCAGGTCGCGGACGGTCTCCTCGCCACCGGGAGCGACGGTGACCACGAGGAACACGGTGGCTCGGGCGGGTTCGACGATCACGGCCTGCGACTGGGGCACGACCCGGCCTCCTCATGAGATGCGGCAACCTCCGCCACGCGGGGGACCGTCCGTCCCTGTGCCCATCCTGCTGTGTCCGGAGCGAAACCGCGCGAGGACGTCAGCCGCTGACGAACTGCGCGACGAGGCTGATGGCGGTGGCGAGGATGCCGGTGCCGAAGACGTACGACAGCAGGGTGTGCCGCAGCACGATCGAGCGGAGGGCCGTACTGGACACGTTCGTGTCGGAGACCTGGTAGGTCATACCGAGGTTGTAGCTGAAGTAGAAGAAGTCGCGGTACGCCGGCGGCTGGTCGGAATTGAAGTCGATGCCGCCCCCGGAGGCGTAGTAGACGTAGGCGTAGCGGGTGGCGTACATCAGGTGCAGGGCGGCCCAGGCCATGAACACCCCGAACAGGGCGGTCGCGGCGCCGATGTGGCCCGTGTCGGACCTGCCGATCAGGAGCAGCAGCACGATGGCGAGCAGTCCGCAGGCAGCGACCGCCACGACCACCAGTTCCTCGAGGAGGGGCCGCAGGTCCTCACGCCGCACGTTGCGGTGGGTGGCCGCGGCGTCCATGGGCCACAGCACGAGCCAGCCCGCCAGCACGAAGGCCAGTTGCGTCGCGGCGATCCCGGCCAGCGCTCCCAGCGGCGGCCGGGTCGTCAGCCCGACGCTCGTGCCGACCACGGCTCCGAGGGCGACCGCTCCGGCCAGACGGGGCACGGCGTCCAGCGGCAACCAGGTGCTCATGCGCCACCAGGGTAGTTCCGTCACCGTCTCCCGTCCCGCCGGAACGCGCCGCCGGACGGGCCCTAGGGGCGGACGTAGGGCCGGGTCATGATCTCCATGTTGTGGCCGTCCGGGTCGTCGAAGTAGGCGCCTCGACCGCCGAACAGACGATTGATCCGGCCGGGTTCGGTGTGGCCGGGGTCGGCGTAGTAGGTGACCCCGACCGCCTCCAGCCGGGCGATCATGGCGTCGAACTGCTCGTCGGGCACGAGGAAGGCGTAGTGCTGCGACTGGATCGGCTCGTCGCGCTTCTCGTAGTAGTCGAGCGTCACGCCGTTGCCGAGGTCGACGGGCAGGAAGGGCCCGAACGGGGCGCCGACCTTCAGGCCCAGGATCGCGGCGACGAACTCGGCGGACAGGTGCCGGTCGCTGGCGTAGACGGCGGTGTGGTTCAGGTGGACGGCGGCCGTCGGCGGCTCGGATTCGTGCGGGTACTGCTGGTCATAGGACATGAGTGAGGTGTCTCCGGGTCTTGGGATCCGCTGGGACGGGGCGCCGCTACGGGGCGCCGGGAGGAAAGACGCGGAGAAGAGGGCGGGCCTCTTGCCCTCCCCCACTCTCGGCTTCGCTCGAGCGGGGGGACCCCCACCGGGCTCACGCCGAGGCCGGGACCCTCACTCGTGCATGGCCCAAGGCCGACCCGGCAGTCACCCGACCGATTTTAGTGATCACCACGGGCCGGGGCAACGCCGTTCCCGGAGGACCCGGCAGCTGATCGGGCCAAAGAGCGAACTCGCCACGAACGCGATCCGCTACGGCCGACAGCCCATCAGGCACACCAAGAATGATCAAGAGGCCGTGCCGGATCACTCCGACACGGCCTCCGACCTGTGACTTCACCAGTCGGGACGACAGGATTTGAACCTGCGACCCCTTGACCCCCAGTCAAGTGCGCTACCAAGCTGCGCCACGTCCCGGTGCGGTCTCACGCGGGGCATTCCGCGTGATCACGCAGGTCAACCCTACCGCACGCGCACGGGTTCCCGTGTCGCCTCCGCCGGAACGGAGCCCGCCGAACGGCTCGTGCGGCGGACCGGGACGAGGAGGGCGGCGCCGGCCGCGGCCAGGCAGAGGAGGGCGAGCAGGGCCCAGCCGTGGGTGTAGCCGGAGGCGTAGGGCAGACCGGAGGGCTGCAGGCGGCCGGTGACCAGGACACTGGTGAGCGCGGCGCCGATGGAGCCGCCGATCGTACGGACGTTGGCGTTCATGCCGGTGGCCGCGCCCGTCTGCTCGGGCGGGACGCTGCCCACGATCAGGTTGGCCATGGAGGCGAAGGCGAGTCCGATGCCCAGACCGAACAGGCCCGCGACGACGGCGATCTGCCACTGCGCGTCGTGCCAGAGGGTCAGGAAGCCGCAGGCAAGGGCGCCGAGCGCGGCGCCCGTCGTGAGCAACGCCTTGGCACCGACGCGCGGTTCGAGCCGCCCGGACAGGACGCCCGAGACGAACATCGCGAGCAGCATCGGCAGCATGAGCAGGCCGGACGCGGTGACGCTCGCGCCGAAGCCGTAGCCGGCCGCGGACGGCGTCTGGACGAAGCCGGGCAGGAAGGACCAGATCGCGTACATGCCCGCGCCGAACAGCAGGGCGGCCGCGTTGGTCGTCCACACGGCGGGCAGACGCATCACGCGCAGGTCGATGAGGGGGCTGCGGGAGCGGGCCTCGGTGGCCAGCCACAGCGCGAACAGCACTGCGGCGGCGGCGAACAGGCCGAGTACCTTCGCCGAGCCCCAACCCCACTGACCGGCCTGGCTCAGCGGCAGCAGCAGGGCCACCAGCCAGGCGGAGAGGAGGACGGCACCGAGCCAGCTGACCTTGCCCTGGGCGCGGTTGGGCGACTCGGGGACGTAGCGCAGGGCGATCAGGACGGTCACGGCGACGATGGCCACCGGGATCCAGAACAGCCAGCGGTAGTCGAGGGCGGCGACGATGGGTCCGGCCGCCACCATGCCGACACCGCCGCCCGCGGCGATCACGGCGGACAGGTTGCTGATGGAGCCGCTCACCTCGGACGGGGCGAGCTCGTCCCGGATGATGCCGAAGGAGAGCGGGAAGAGGGCGCCGCCGACGCCCTGGACGACGCGGGCGACGATCAGCACGCCGATGGACGGGGCGAGCGCGGCGACGAGACAGCCGGCCAGGACGGCCACGAGAACCGCGACGAGGGTGCGTTTCTTGCCGACGAGGTCGCCGACGCGGCCGAGGATCGGGGTGAACACCGAGGCGGACAGCAGGTACGCCGTCATCACCCAGGTCGCGGTGGACTGCGAGGTGTGCAGCGCGTGCTGGACGGTCGGCAGGGCCGGCGCGATCAGCGACTGCAGCATGGAGAACACGCCGGCACCGGTCGCGAGGACCGCGAAGGTGAGGCGGGTGGAGGTGCGGGGCATGAAGAGCCTCTCCGGAATCGGAACGCGGAGGGTGGGACGTGAAGGGGTGGGACGTGAAGGGCGGGATGTGGAGCGCTGGACGCCTTGAGGAGGGGACGGGCGGTGCGTGCTGCGCAGGGCCCGTGCTCACAGGGGTGCGGGAGGCCGGCGCCCGGACGCGTCCGTCCGCGGCGCAGCCACCCCCGCACTGCTAAAGTGGAGGTACCCCTCCACTGTAGCGGAGGCACCCCTCCGGTTCAACCGATTCCCTTCCGGGAGGCAGCTGTGACGGCCACGCCGTTCCCCGTCAGCGAGATCGTCGCGACCCGCCGGCCGCACCGCAAGGACGCCGCCCGTAACTACGACGCCCTGCTCGTGGCCGCCCGCGAGGCGTTCGCCGAGCACGGCGCGGAAGCCTCCCTGGAGGACATCGCCCGCCGCGCGGGCGTCGGCATCGGCACCCTGTACCGGAACTTCCCCACCCGCCGCGACCTCTTCGAGGCCGTCTACGCGGACGAGGTGAACGCTCTGTGCCAGGCCGCCGTCGAGCTGGCCGGCCGGGAGCCGTGGGAGGCGCTCACCGCATGGCTGGACCGGTTCGCCGGTTACATGGTCACCAAGCGCGCGGTCCGCGAGGCGCTGAACGACGAGTCGGACATCTTCATGGCCTGCCGCGAGTCGATGTTCGCGGCCGGCGGCCCGCTGCTGGAGCGCACCCAGGAGGCGGGCGTGGCCCGGGCGGACATGGACATCGGCGACCTGCTGCGGATGGTCTCCGGCATCACGGCGACGGCGTTCGACGACGACGCCCAGCGCGACCGCGTGCTGTCCATCGCGCTGGACGGGGTGCGCACCGTCCGCTGAGTCCGGCCCTCCAGCCGGACACCGACCCCCTGCCCGGCCGCACCCCGGTCGCCTACTTGATGAGCGCGTTGGCCACCACCACGACCACCCCGAGCACCGCGTCCATCAGCCCGATGAGGACGCCGGCCGGCCAACTGCGCGCCGACCGACGGGCGGTGACCAGCCCGAGGGCGAAGAGCAGGGTGATGTTCAGGGCGAACACCGGATACTCGACGCCGTTCGGGGGCCACCAGCCCCAGCCCGCGCCCAAGAGCAGGAAGACCGTCGGCAGGACGGCCGTGACCAGCGGCCACTCGTCGACGAGGGTGTGCACGACGTCCCAGCGGCGGTGCGGCCCCCGCTCGGCGATGTAGTGGGCGTAGCCGTGGGCCAGGGCGGAGGCGCATGCGGTGACCAGCAGCCAGAGGGCGTCGTAGCGGCGGCTGGCGGCGGAGCTGTGCCCGTACTGGGTGAGGGCGGCGACCATCGAACTGGCCAGGACGGCGCCGTAGACCCCGCCGAACAGGACGGCCTCGTGCGTGTCGTGCTGCCGGTGCGGCTCGGCCGCGGCCGCCGTGGACTCAGCCATGCACCCACGATCACCCGCGCCCCACGCCGCCGCCAGTCCGCGCGACCCGACGACATGTCCTCCCACCAGGCCCGATGCCGCACACTCTGTCGACGGCGAGGCGGCGCCGACGCTGGTTAGGGTCGCCCCATGACGCACAGCTTCGCGCTCCACATCCCTGACGCCGCCCTCGAACCCGAGCCCCTCGACCCGGAGCAGATCGTCTCCGGGAACCCGGAGGTGACCGGGAAGGTGGTCTGGGAGTCGGCGGACGGCCGACAGGTCCGCGGTATCTGGCAGATCACGCCGGGCGTGGTCACCGACACCGAGGCGGACGAGCTGTTCGTGGTGGTCAGCGGTTCGGCGACGATCGAGGTCGAGGGCGGGCCGACGCTCCGGGTGGGACCCGGTGACATGGCGGTGCTGCGCGCGGGCGACCGTACGACGTGGACCGTGCACGAGACACTGCGCAAGGCCTACGCGATCAACCTGTGAGGGCCGGGGGCGCCGCGGTGGTGCCCCGGATCTCCAGCGTGGGTACGGCGAGGTGGACCCGGCCCGCTCCCCCGGGCGTCTCGAAGCGGTCGAGGAGACAGCGGGCGGCGCGCCGGCCGACCTCGTGCGGGGCGGTGTCGACGGTGGTCAGCCAGACGTGCCGGAGCCGGGAGATGCTGGTGTTGTCGTATCCGGCCACCGAAAGGTCGTACGGCACGCGCAGACCCAGCTCCCCGGCCGCCGACAGCGCGCCGACGGAGGCCATGTCGTTGACGGCGAAGAGGGCGGTGGGCCGGTCGGGGCGGCTGAGCAGCCGTACGGTGCCCCGGTAGCCGCCCTCCTCGGTCAGGTCGCCGGGCTCGACCAGCGGCTCGGCGCCGTGTGCCCGCATGGCCGTCTCGAAGCCGCGCCGCCGCAGCTCGCCGACGGCGCCGTGCCCCGCGAGGTGGGCGATCCGGCGGTGGCCGAGGCCCAGCAGGTGCTCGGTGGCCAGTCGGGCCCCGTGCTCGTCGTCCCCGGCGACGACGTCCACGCCCGGCGGCTGCGGCTCGCGGGCGCCCGCCACGACCACCGGTATCCGCTGCGCGAGCGCGCCGAGCCCGCCCGCACCCGGGACCGTGCCCACGACCACGAGGCCGTCGGCACGCAGTTCCAGGAACGGTTCGGCGAGGTCGTGGCCCATCCGCCGGTTCAGGCGGGCGTCGGCGAGCAGCATGTGCAGGCCGGCCGCGTGCAGCAGGGAGTTCAGGCCGTCGAGCAGGTCGACGAACCAGGGGTTGCGCAGGTCGTCGAGGAGAACGCCGACGGTACGGGTGCGCTGTTCACTGAGGCTGCGGGCGGCCGTGTTCGGCCGGTAGCCCAGCTCCCGTACGGCCCTCAGGACGGCGTCCCGTTTCTCGGCGCGCACCTGGCCCGAGCCGCGCAGCACCAGCGAGACCAGCGACTTGGACACTCCGGCACGTTCGGCCACGTCACGGATCGTCGGCGGTCTCATGGGGTGGACCGTTCCATGTGACGGGCCGGACTGTCAAAGGGTTGACACGACACCATTCCCCCTCGCCGAGGGGTTGACGGGCAAGCTATGTCAGTACAAAGGTGGCCCGGAAGAAATATGGACCGGTCCAAAGAGGGGCTGTCATGGTGGATGCGCTCGGTGTCGCCGTCGTCGGGTTCGGCTGGATGGGGCGGGTGCACACCCAGGCCTACGCCCGCGTCCGGCACCACTTTCCCCGGCTGCCCCTGCGTCCCGAGCTGGTGACGGTCGCCGAGGAGGTGCCGGACCGCGCGGAGGAAGCCGCCGAGCAGTTCGGGTTCGCCTCCGCCACCCGCGACTGGCGCGAGGTGGCCGCCGACCCGCGGGTGCGGGCCGTCAGCATCACCGCGCCCAACTTCCTGCACCGGGAGATCGGTGTCGCGATGGCCGAGGCGGGCAAGCACCTCTGGATCGAGAAGCCGGTGGGCCTGACCGGTGCGGACGCGCGGGCGGTGGCCGACGCGGTCGCCCGGGCCGGCGTGCAGGGCACGGTCGGCTTCAACTACCGCAACGCACCCGCCGTGGAGGCCGCCCGCGACCTGATCGCCGCCGGGGAGATCGGCACGGTCACGCATGCCCGCATCCGTCTGTTCAGCGACTACGCGGCCCACCCCGACGGCGCCCTGACCTGGCGGTACGAGCGTGAGCGCGGCGGCAGCGGGGTGCTCGGGGACCTGGCCTCGCACGGCGCCGACCTGGCCCGTTTCCTGCTCGGCGACATCGCCTCCCTGACCGCGGACACGGCGGTCTTCGTCCCGGAGCGGGCCCGCCCGACGGGCGCCACCGCAGGTCATGCGCTGGCCTCCGGCGGCGAGCCGGGCCCGGTCGAGAACGAGGACTACGTCAGCTGCCTGCTGCGCTTCGCCTCCGGCGCCCGCGGTGTCCTGGAGGCCTGCCGGGTCTCGGTCGGCGAGCAGAACAACTACGGCTTCGAGGTGCACGGCACCCGGGGCGCGGTGTTCTGGGACTTCCGCCGGATGAACGAGCTGGCGGTCAGCCGCGGTACGACGTACCAGGACCAGCCGGTGAGCACGGTGTACGTCGGCCCGGGCGACGGCGAGTTCGCCGCGTTCCAGCCGGGCGCGGCCAACGCGATGGGCTACGACGACCTGAAGGTCATCGAGGCGTACCGCTTCCTGCGCTCCATCGCCGAGGGCAGGCCCTGTGGCGCCACCCTGGCCGACGCGGTGCACAGCGCGGCCGTGCTCGACGCGATGACGGTGTCGGCCGGGACCGGGACGTGGGTCAACCTGCCGGTGTCGTAGGCATGTTGTAGGGGGTGACGACCTGGATCGCGGACGGCAGGACCGGGCCGGCCGGCGGCAGGGCGCCGTGGAAGCGCATCACCTCGTGGCAGGCCTCGCGCAGATCGTGGCGCAGATCATGGTGGAGGACGGCGGACAGGCGGTGCTCGCGCAGCAGGCGGGTGTTGTCGTGGTCGAGGTCGTGCGCGACGAACACCGCGCAGTCGCGGCCGAGGTCGGCGAAGGCGCGCAGGGTGGCGTTGTTGCCGCCACCGATGGAGTACACGGCCCGGATCTCCGGGTCGCGTTCCAGGGCGGCGCGGACGAGATCGTACTGGGTGGCGTCCAGGCCCTGTCCCTCGGCGATCTCCACCAGCGTGCGCTCCGGGTGCCGCACCCGCATGACGCTGCGGAAGCCCATCTCGCGCTCCTCCTCGTTACGGAAGAAGCCGCTGCTGAGGCTGGTGAGGACGTTGCCGGGCCGATCGCCGAGCCACTGGCCCGTCAGGTAGGCGGCGGTGGCGCCCGCGGCCCGGTTGTCGATGCCGACGTAGGCGAGGCGGCCGGTGGCGGGCAGGTCGGTGACCAGCGTGACGACCGGGATGCCGGCCGCGGTGAGCCGGCCCACGGCGGCGGTGACCTCGGGGACGTCCGGCGCCTTGAGGATCACGCCCTGCGAGCCCCGGCGGGCGATCCGGTCCAGCGTCGCGGCCTGCTCCGCCGCCGGACCGGTCTCGCGGAAGTGGAAGCGGGAGCGGACCACGGCCGGGTGCAGCGAGGGCAGCTCGGCCTCCAGGGCGGCCCGCACGGCCGTGGTGAACCGTTCGGGTGCCTGCACCACGATGTCGACCATGAAGGTGCTGCCCACCAGCCGGACCTGGGTGCGCTGCCGGTCCAGGTCGGCGATGGCCCGGTGCACCTCCCGGGCGGTGCTCTCCCGCACCCCTCCCCTGCCGTTCAGCACCCGGTCGACGGTGGCCTCGCTGAGTCCTGCCTGACGTGCGATTTCCCGGAGGGGGAACGGGTGGCCCATGGACCGGCTCCTTGAGGGGTTTTTGATGGCTTCCTGCTGGTTGTTCGAGGGGTTTGTACTGACAAGAATGACACCACCACGTCACGCCCGTGACCGAAAGAAGGACGCCGATGTCCCTCACCGCCGCACACGGCCCCCTCTGGCTGTCCGAGCAGGACTGCGACCTCGATGCCTTCCGTGCCCTCGTCGAACGGGGCACCGGTCTCGCGGACTACCCGCACGCCTCGTCGGTGGAGCGGAACGTCCTCGTGTACGACAGCGAGCGGCTCCTGGCGTCCGGTGACCGGCGCGAGGTGCGGGCCGAGCTGTTCCGCGCCCTGGCCGACGGACCCGGCGTCGTCGTCCTCCAGGGCGCCTTTCCCGACCCGTCGGTGGTCGACCGGGCCACGGTCGTCTTCGACACGCTGATCGCCGAGCAGCGTGCCTCGGGCGCGGGCGCGGGGGACCACTTCGCCAGGCCCGGCGCCAACGACCGGGTGTGGAACGCCCTGGAGAAGGCGGCCCTGTACGATCCCGAGGCCTTCGCCGACTACTACGCGAACAGCGTCCTGGCCCTGGTCTCGTCCGCCTGGCTCGGCCCCGCCTACCAGGTCACCTCGCAGATCAACGTGGTCAACCCCGGCGGCGCGGGCCAGACCGCGCACCGCGACTACCACCTCGGCTTCCTCACCAACGAGGTCGCGGCCGCCTACCCCGCCCCCGTGCACCGCCTCTCCCCCGTGCTCACGCTCCAGGGCGCGGTCGCCCACTGCGACATGCCGGTGGAGTCCGGGCCGACCCTGTACCTGCCGTACTCGCAGCGGTACGAGCCCGGCTACCTGGCCTGGCGGCTCCCCGCGTTCCAGGCCTACTTCGAGGCGCACCACGTCCAGCTCCCGCTGGCCAAGGGCGACGCGGCCTTCTTCAACCCCGCCCTCTTCCATGCCGCCGGGACGAACCGCACCGCCGGCGTCCGGCGCATGGCCAACCTCCTCCAGGTGTCCTCCGCCTTCGGACGCGCCATGGAGACGGTGGACCGGGAGGCGGTGGCGAACGCGGTCTTCCCGGTGCTGCTGAAGCGGCGGGCCGAGGGCGTGGGCGAGGACTGGCTGGAGAACGTGATCGCCGCGAGCACCGAGGGCTACCCCTTCCCCACCAACCTCGACAACGACCCGCCGGTCGACGGCCTGGCCCCGCCGTCGCAGGCCGACGTCGTGCGGCGAGCGGTGCGCGAGGAGTGGACGCCGCGCCGCCTGAGGGAGGAACTGCGGGCCGGCACCGAGCGGCGCGAGAGCTGAAAGGGCAGGGACATCATGGGACTTCACGAGGGACTGCTGCGCGACAAGGTCGTCCTCGTCAACGGCGGCAGTCAGGGGGTGGGCGCCGCGATCGCGCGGGCCGCCGTCCGGGCGGGCGCCGTCGTGGCCGTCACCGGGCGCCGCCCCGAACCCGGTGGGGCGCTGGTGGCCGAGCTGGCGGCGGCCGGCGGCGAGGCGATGTACGTCCGTGCCGACCTGGCCGACGCCGGGCAGGCACAGCGGTCCGTGGCCGAGGTGGTCGAGGCGTACGGCCGGATCGACTGCCTGGTGAACTCGGCGGGGCTGACCTCGCGGGGCACCCTGCTGGACACGACACCGGAGCTGTTCGACGCGCACATCGCGATCAACCTCAAGGGGCCGTTCTTCGCGATGCAGGCGGCGGTGGCCGACATGGTGGCCCGGAAGGCGCCCGGCACGATCGTCAACATCATCACGTCCTCGGCACACGGCGGACAGCCCTTCCTGGCGCCGTACGTCGCCGCCAAGGCCGGGCTGGTCGGGCTGACCCGCAACGCCGCCCACGCCCACCGCTGGGACCGGATCCGGATCAACGGCCTGAACATCGGCTGGACGGCGACGGAGGGCGAGGACGCCACCCAGCGCGCCTTCCACGCCGCCGGCGACGACTGGCGGGAGCAGGCCGCCGCCAGGCTGCCGATGGGCAAGCTCGGCCAGCCGGACGAAATCGCCGACTTCGTGGTCTTCCTGCTCTCCGACCGGTCCGGGGTGGTCACCGGTTCGGTGATCGACTGGGACCAGAACGTGCTCGGCGGCCTCGACTAGTTCTCCCCTTCAGCACCCTCGCACCTTAGGAGCTGCACCCCCATGCGTATCGGAATCCTCGGCCTCGGCCGCATCGGCACCTTCCACGCCGAGACACTCTCCGGGCTCGACGCCGTCCGGTCCCTCGTCGTGACCGACCCGTTCGCGGACGCGGCCAAGGCCGCGGCCGAGCGGTTCGGGGCCGAGGTCGCCGACTCGCCGGAGGCGCTGCTGGCCGCCGGCGTGGACGGCATCGTGGTGGCGGCCGCGACCGACGCCCACCCCGCGCTGATCCGGGCCGGCGTCGACGCGGGCATCCCCGTCTTCTGCGAGAAGCCGGTCGCCCGCACCATGGCGGAGGGCGTCGCGGTCCTGGAGGCGGTGCGGGGCAGTGACGTGCCGATCCAGATCGGCTACAACCGCCGCTTCGACGCGGGCTTCGTCGCCGCGCGGGCCGCGGTCCTGGCGGGTGAGCTGGGCACGCTGCACACCGTCCGGTCGACGACCCTGGACCCGGCGCCGCCGCCGGCCGCGTACATCGCCGCCTCGGGCGGCATCTTCCGCGACTGCTCCGTCCACGACTTCGACATCATCCGCTGGGTCACCGGCCGCGAGGTCACCGAGGTGTACGCGGTGGGCGGCAACCGGGGCGACGCCTCCATCAAGGAGGCGGGCGACGCCGACACCACCGGCGCGATCCTCACACTGGACGACGGCACGATCGCGGTGGTCTCCAACTCCCGCCACAACGCCCGCGGTTACGACGTCCGCATGGAGCTGCACGGCTTCAAGGACTCGATCGCCGTCGGTCTGGACGACAAGCTGCCGCTGCGCTCGGTCGAGCCCGGCGTGGCCTTCCCCTCCGGCACCCCGCACGACTTCTTCATGGACCGCTTCACCGAGGCCTACCGCGCCGAACTCATCGCGTTCACGGAGGTCGTCGCGGGCAGCCGGCCCTCCCCCTGCACCATCGAGGACGCCCTGGAGGCCGGCTGGATCGCCGAGGCCTGCACGCTGTCCCTGCACGAGCACCGTCCGGTGACGCTCGCGGAGGTGCGCGGGGCCTGACCCTATGCGGCACGTGGCCCGGGTCCTGGCCGGGCCGGCGGATCGGTCCGCCGGCCCGGCCAGGACATGCGCATGCCTGGCCAGCAGCCGCGCGGACCCGGCCAGGAGCTGCGCGGGCCTGGCCGTACTGCCCGTAGCACTCGGGCGACGGCTTCGGGGGACCTCGTCACACCGGCGCGGGACAGCACCCTGCGTGCCGCGGGCCGCGCCGGCAGCCGGGGCCGCCCGGGTGGTGACGACGGCCGCCGCGAACGCCGCGAGCCCCTCGTCGTACGCCACCGAGGGTGCCACCGGCTACGAGCACCGCGGCACCGTCCCGCCCGGTGCGGCTCAGAGGCAGTAGCGCACCAGCCACTCGTCCGCGCTGTAGCGGTCGCGGGCCGGGTCGGGCAGGGTCGCCGGCCTGGTCTCCACCATGTCCTGCGGGCGTATCCGCTCGGGCAGGCGCCCGAAGCGGCTGTGGCGCTCGGTGGCGGCCGGCTCGGCTGCCTGCTGGGGCGTCTCGCGGAGTTCCGTACGGTCTGTCATGGTGTCCTCCCCGTCCTCGCGAGCGTTCCCCCGTCGAACTCAGAACGCCCGCACGCCCCCGTTCGTTCCCGCCCCGCGTCCGACCGAACCCTCAGGCCCCGCACGACCTCAGGAACCTGCGCGTCCGGACCGCGATCGGCAGCGGCTTGTCCGGCTCGCACGGGTACATGTCCTGTTCGACGATCGCGAACAGGTCCACGCCGAGCCGTTGCGCCGCCTGCAGGACCGGACCCAGCTCCGGGACCCCGGACGGCGGTTCACACATCACGCCCCGCTGCACGGCGGGCCCGAACGGCACCTCGTTCGCCACGACCTCGGCGAGGATCGCCGGGTCGACCTGCTTGAGGTGCAGGTAGCCGATGCGCTCGCCGTAGGTCTCGATCAGCTTGACGCTGTCACCGCCGCAGTAGGCGTAGTGCCCGGTGTCCAGGCAGAGGTTGACCAGTTCGGAGTCGGTGGAGTCGAGGAAGCGCTCGACGTGGTCCTCGGTGTCGATGTGCGTGTCTGCGTGCGGATGGACGACGAGTTCGAGGCCGTACGTCTCGCCGACCTCGTGGCCGAGCCGTTCCATGCCCTTGGTCAGGTGCGCCCACTGCTCGGCCGTCAGCTCCGGCGGCTCCAGGATCTCGGCGGTCTTGTCGTCCCGCCAGAACGAGGGGATGACGACCAGGTGCCGCGCGCCCGTCGCCTGGGCGAGGGAGGCCACCTGGCTGACGTGGGCCCACGTCTCCTCCCACACGGACGGGCCGCGGTGCATGCCGGTGAAGACCGTGCCGGCCGACACCTTCAGGTTCCGCCGCACCAGCTCGTCCGTCAGTCGTGCCGGATCGGTGGGCAGGTATCCGTACGGGCCCAGTTCGATCCAGTCGTAGCCGGCCTCGGCCACCTCGTCGAGGAAGCGTTCCCAGGGGACCTGCTGCGGGTCGTCCGGGAACCAGACGCCCCAGGAGTCGGGGGCCGAGCCGACCCGGATGCGGTCCAGAGGAGACGGGTTGGCCATGTCAGGTGGTCCTTTCCTGGGGGGTCGCCACCGGTGCGGTGAGGTCCTCCTCCTCGGGGAGTTCCTCGACGTCCACGCCGCGCACCTGGGCCAGCTCGTGCTTGAGGGCGGCGAGTTCGGCGCCGCCCGCCATGTGGTTGGTCAGTTCCTCCAGCGTGATCTGGCTGCGCTCGGCGCTGAGTTCGAGGGTGCCGAGGCGCAGGACGCTGAAGTGGTCGCCGACCATGTAGGCGTGGTGGGGGTTGTGGGTGATGAAGATGACGCCGAGGCCGCGGTCGCGGGCGGCGGCGATGTACTTCAGCACGACGCCGGACTGCTTGACGCCGAGCGCGGCGGTCGGCTCGTCCAGGATGAGGACGCGGGCGCCGAAGTAGACGGCGCGGGCGATGGCCACGCACTGGCGCTGGCCGCCGGAGAGGGTGCCGATGGGCTGTTCCAGGTCGTCCAGGACTATGCCCATGTTGCGCAGTTCCCGGTCGGCGGTGGCCTTCATGCGGGCGATGTCCAGGCGGCGGACCGGCCACGGGCCCTTGGTCATCTCGGAGCCGAGGAAGAAGTTCCGCCACACCGGCATCAGGGGGACGGTGGCGAGGTCCTGGTAGACGGTCGCGATGCCCTTGTCGAGGGCCTCGCGCGGGGTGCTGAAGCGCACCGGCTCGCCGTCCACCAGGAAGTCACCCTCGGTGTGCTGGTGCAGCCCGGAGATGATCTTGATGAGGGTGGACTTGCCGGCGCCGTTGTCGCCGAGGACACAGGTCACCTGGCTCGTGCGGACCTTGAGGTCGACGCCGTGCAGGGCGCGGATGTTGCCGTAGGACTTGCCCGCGCCGCGCAGTTCGACGATCGGGCCGTCCTGGGCGGGCGCGGTGTCCTTGAGGACGGCGCCGTGGGTTCCGGTTCCGTTCGTGGTCATCGGTGTCACCTCCGCGTCGCCGTGCGCTGGACCCACAGATTGATCAGGACGGCGCCGAGCAGCATCACGCCGAGGAAGGCCTTGAACCAGTCGGGGTTCCAGCCGGCGAAGACGATGCCCTGGTTGACCATGCCGAACATGAACGCGCCGAAGACCGGGCCGATCGCGGAGCCGTAGCCGCCGGTGAGCAGACAGCCGCCGATGACCGCCGCGGCGATGTAGATCAGCTCCTGCCCGACGCCCTCGCCGGACTGCACGGTGTTGAAGGAGAACAGATTGTGCATGCCGATGAACCAGGCGCCGAAGCCGACCAGCATGAACAGCGTGATCTTGGTGAAGTTCACGGGGACACCGACGGCGCGGGCGCTCTCCTTGTTGCCGCCGACCGCGAAGATCCAGTTGCCGTACTTGGTGCGCAGCAGCACCCAGGTGGCCAGGGCCGCGAAGACCAGCCAGTAGAAGACCGTGATCTTCACCTGGACGCCGCCGATGTCGACGGAGGACGCGAAGATTTTCCTGGCCTGGTCGAAGCCGTCCATGTTGCTGATGTCGTCGGTGGCGACGTTGCCGGTGACCAGCTTGGTCACGGCCAGGTTCACGCCCTGGAGGATCAGGAAGGTGCCGAGGGTGACCAGGAAGCTGGGCAGCCCGGTCTTCACCACCATCCAGCCGTTGAAGGCGCCGATGGCGAGCGAGAGGAAGAGGGCGACGATCACTCCGGTCCACACGTTCACGGTCAGCTGGTAGCTGAGCATGCTCGCGGTGAGCGCGGAGGTGATCACGGCGACGCCGGCCGAGAGGTCGAACTCGCCGCCGATCATCAGCAGGGCGACCGGGAGGGCCATGATGCCGATGGTCGAGGACTGGTAGAGGACCGTCGCGATCGAGCTGCCCTGGCGGAGCGAGGGCGCCACGATCAGGAAGAAGACCAGGACGGCCAGGGCACCCAGGAAGACACCGACTTCGGGCCGGGCCAGCAGCCGGAGCGCCAGGGGGCGCCGGGCGGTGCGGCCGTCCCGCTCCTTGGGTCCGGACGCCGGCGGCCCCCCGATCGCCGGCTCAGCCTGCTGGGTCATGCTCATCACCGGGTGCCCTTCTCGGCGAACTGGGCGACCTGGTCGACGTTGGACTTGTCGACGAAGGCCGGGCCGGTGAGCACCGGCTGCTCGCCGCCGCCGCTGTAGTTCCCGTTGTTCTTGTACAGCCACAGCGAGTCGACCGCGAGGTACCCCTGCAGGTACGGCTGCTGGTCGACCGCGAACTGGATGGTGCCCTTCTGGATGGCGCTGGTCAGGTTCTTGTTCAGGTCGAAGGTGGCGACCTTGGCCTTGCTGCCCGCGTCGCCCAACGACTGCACCGCGGTCAGCGCGAAGGGGGCGCCGAGCGTGACCACGTAGTCGATGGCGCTGTCCTGCTTCAGCTTGGCCGTGATCGTCGACTGCACGGACGGCATGTCGGTGCCGTTCACGTACAGCGTCTCAGTCGTGCCGGAAAACGTCTTCTTCACACCGTCGCAGCGCTGGGTGAGGCCGACATTGCCCTGCTCCTGGACCACGCAGACGGCCTTCTTGGCACCGACCTCGTTCAGCTTCTTGCCGAACGCCTCGCCCGCCACCGACTCGTCCTGCCCGAAGAACTCCAGGAGGCCGAGCTTCTTCCAGTCGCTGACGCCGGAGTTCAGTCCGACCACCGGGATCTTGGCCGCGTTCGCCTTGCTGACCACGTCCTTCATGGCGTCCGGCTTGGCCAGGGTGATCGCGATGCCGTCGACCTTCTGGTCGATCGCGTTCTGGACCAGGTTGGCCTGGTTGCCGGCGTTCGGGTCGGCGGAGTAGATCAGCTTGATGTTGTCCTTGGCGGCGGCGGCCTCGGCGCCCTTGCGGACGATGTCCCAGAAGGTGTCGCCCGGCGACTGGTGGGTCACCAGCGCGACGGTCATCCGCGGGGTGTTCGCCTTGCCCGCCGAGGCGTTCGAACCTCCCTCTTCGGACTTCTTCCCCCCGGAGCTGCTGGAGCAGCCGGCGAGGGTGAGGGCTGCCGCGGCGGCCAGGGCCACGACCGGGGCCAGCCTGCGGGAGCGGGAGCGAGAAGAGCGGTCCATCTTGCCTGCACCTCACTGTGCTACGGGGAAGGGACGCTGTTGCGTTGGGACGGGATCCAAGTCCCTGCCGAGCCCGCTGTCAATACTTTGTTAAGACATCATTTCACAAGGTGGTCCGAATGTAAGTACAAACCATTGACAGTGCCGCCTGTCCGCCCCTACACCTGGAAGGCATGAGCCACTCGACGGTTCCCGTCCGCCCAGTACACCGCACACGACGGCGAACGGCACCGGCTGACCGCCGGCATCCCGGACGCCTTCGGGCCGCCATCCGTGTCCCGGAAGGAGGTGCCCCGTGGCGAGGACCGGTGACTCCGCTCGTCCCGTGACCGTCTCCCCTCTCGACTCCGTGGACTTCGACCTGGACCGCACCAGTCCGGTGCCGCTCTACTACCAGCTCGCCCAGCAGCTGGAGGCGGCCGTCGAACACGGGATCCTCGCCCCGGGGAACCTCCTGGGCAACGAGGTCGACCTGTCGGTGCGCCTCGGCCTGTCCCGCCCCACCGTCCGCCAGGCGATCCAGTCCCTGGTCGACAAGGGGCTGCTGGTCCGCCGCCGCGGTGTCGGCACCCAGGTGGTGCACAGCCAGGTCAAACGGCCGCTGGAACTGAGCAGCCTCTACGACGACCTGGAATCGGCCGGACAGGGCCCGACCACCCGGGTGCTGCGCAACGAACGCGTCCCGGCAGCCCCCGACGTCGCCGCGGCCCTCGGCGTCGCGGAGGGCGCCGAGGTGACGGTACTGGAGCGGCTGCGCTGCACGCACGGCCACCCGGTGGCGTTCCTGTGCAACTACCTGCCCTCGGCGCTGCTCGAACTCGACACCGAGCGGCTGGAGTCGACGGGCCTGTACCGGATGATGCGCTCCGCAGGCATCACCCTGCACAGCGCCCGCCAGACCGTCGGGGCCCGCAGCGCCACCGCCGAGGAGGCCGCGTTGCTGGACGAGAAGGAGGGCGCAGCCCTGCTCACCATGCAGCGCACCGCCTACGACGACACCGGCCGGCCGGTGGAGTACGGCACCCATGTCTACCGGGCCTCGCGGTACGCCTTCGACTTCCAGTTGCTGGTCAGACCCTGACAGTCGCTGGTCAGACCAGGAAACGGAACCACTCGTGTTCACACAGCCCCCGCGGCCGCAGCTGCCGCGGGGGCCACCTTGCCTGCCCTTCAACAAAGTTGCAGGTAACGGCGACGATTACATTTCGGGCAAGAGACACTCCAGTGCGACCGGAGCTATTGACGCATGAGCGGAAACGGGGCTGTTATTACGCCCACGATGTTCGGTCGAGTTGGTTTCTGATCGGTTTCGAAGACCTTTCGGTGATCAACTCATCCCCTTGACCGAACCCTGCATGCCTCAGGAGCCGCCATGCGCCTCTCCCCCGCCGGTCTTTCGGTCCCGGGTCCCAGCCGTCGCTCGCTACTGCGTGGAGCGGGCGGTGCCGCCCTCCTCGCCGGTGCCGGCATTCCCCTGCTGTCCGCCTGTGGCGGCAGTGGCTCGTCCTCCGACCCGAAGACCGTCACCCTCGGCTCCAACGCCTCCGACGCCGTGCCGAAGAAGGCCTTCGCGGAGATCTACGCGGCCTTCCAGAAGCAGTCGGGTATCACGGTCGATGTCAATACGAAGGACCACAACACCTTCCAGGAGCAGATCAACTCCTACCTGCAGGGCACGCCGGACGACGTGTTCAACTGGTTCGCCGGTTACCGCATGCAGTTCTTCGCGGCGAAGAAGCTGGCCACGCCGATCGACGACGTGTGGGCCAAGATCGGGGACAACTTCCCCGACGCGATGAAGAAGCTCGCCAAGGGCGAGGACGGCAAGTACTACTTCGTCCCGCTGTACACGTACCCGTGGGCGCTCTTCTACCGCAAGAGCGTCTTCCAGCAGCACGGCTACAAGGTCCCCGCCACCTGGGACGAACTGGTCGCCCTCTGCAAGCAGATGAAGAAGGACGGCCTGGTCCCGATCGCCTTCGGTGACAAGGACGCCTGGCCCGCGATGGGCACCTTCGACCAGATCAACTTCCGCCTCAACGGCTACGACTTCCACGTCGAGCTGATGGGCGGCAAGGCCTCCTGGACCGACTCCAAGGTGAAGGCCGTCTTCGACCACTGGTCCGAGATCCTCCCCTACCACCAGGACGGCTTCATGGGCCGCACCTGGCAGGACGCCGCACAGACCCTGGTGTCCAAGAAGGCCGGCATGTACCTGCTGGGCTCCTTCGTGGCCCAGCAGTTCACCAACAAGGCCGACCTGGACGACCTCGACTTCTTCGCCTTCCCGGAGATCAACTCCGCGTACGGCCAGGACACCGTCGAGGCACCGACCGACGGGTTCATGGTGAGCAAGGCCCCGAAGAACAAGGCGGGCGTCACCAAGCTCCTCGAGTACCTGGGCACTCCGGAGGCCGAGGCGATCTACCTGAAGGCCGACTCCAGCGTGGTGGCCGCCTCCAGCAAGGCCGACACCTCCTCGTACACCCCGCTGCAGAAGAAGGCGTACGAGATGATCAGCGGCGCCAAGAGCCTCACCCAGTTCATGGACCGCGACTCCCGGCCGGACTTCACCTCCACGGTGATGCAGCCCGCACTGCAGAAGTTCCTCCAGAACCCCAAGGGCGTGGACGGCTTGCTGTCGTCGATCGAGCGCCAGAAGAAGCAGATCTTCGCGTCCTCGTGAGCAGCGGCATGACGACCGACACGACGACGAAGACCCCGGAGGCGGCCGCCGTGCCGCCTCCGGGCGCTGCTTCCGCATCCGAGCGGGCCACGCAGGGCCACCGGCGCCTGCTGACCCGCCGTGACCGGATCACGCTCGCCCTGATGGCGGGCGTGCCCACGGTCCTGCACGTGATCCTGGTCTGGGTCACGGCTCTCGCCTCCATCGCGCTCGCCTTCACCACCTGGGACGGCATCGGGTTCGACTCGATCAAGTGGGTGGGCCTGGACAACTTCAAACAACTCTTCAACGACAACCCGCAGTTCTGGCCGGCCCTCCAGCACAACGTCATCTGGTTCGTGGTGCTGATCCTGATCCCGACGCCGCTCGGCCTGTTCCTGGCCGTGCAGCTGGACAAGAAGATCCGGTTCAGCCGCGTCTACCAGACCGCGTTCTTCCTGCCGGTCGTCATCTCCATGGCGTGCATCGGATTCGTCTGGCAGCTCGTCTACAACCCGGACACGGGCCTGATCAACAGCCTCATCGACGCCAACAAGCCGGGCCACTACATCGACTGGATCGGTGACCCCAAGCTCAACCTCTGGGCGGTCCTCATCGCCGCGTCCTGGCGGCACACCGGCTACATGATGATCCTGTACCTGGCCGGCCTGAAGGGCGTCGACCCGTCGCTCAGGGAGGCCTCCGCACTGGACGGCGCCAACGAGTGGCAGACGTTCAAGAACGTCATCTTCCCGACGCTGCGCCCGACCAACACGGTCGTCCTGGTCGTCACGATCATCGAGTCGCTGCGCGCCTTCGACCTGGTCTTCGTCTTCAACAAGGGCGCGCAGGGCACCGAGTTGCTGTCGATCCTGGTGACCAACAACATCATCGGTGAGTCGAGCCGTATCGGTTACGGTTCGGCGATCGCGGTGGTCCTGCTGGTCATCTCGCTGATCGTGATCATCCCGTATCTGATCGCGACCTTCCGGAAGGAGCGGCGCGCATGAGCACCGTGAGCGCGCTGGCCAAGCAGCGCACCCCGATCCGCCCGGCCCGCGTCCTGCTGCACGTCTTCCTGGCCGGTACGGCCCTGGCGTGGCTCGCCCCGCTGCTGTGGGCGATCTTCTCGGCGCTGCGTCCGTACAGCGAGACCAGCGAGCGCGGCTATGTGTCCTGGCCGCACACGCTGAACTTCGACAACTTCAAGAACGCGTTCACGCAGTCGGACATGACCCACTACTTCATGAACACGTTGATCATCGCGGTCCCGGCCGTGCTGCTCACGCTGTTCCTGTCGTCGATGGTCGCGTTCTACGTCAGCCGCTTCGACTTCCGGCTCAACCTGGCGCTGCTGCTGGTCTTCACGGCGGGCAACCTGCTGCCGCAGCAGGTCATCATCACCCCGCTGTACCGGCTGTACCTGCTCACGGACCTGCCGGGCATCACCGCGAGCGGCAAGCTGTACGACTCGGCGCTCGGCCTGGTGCTGATCCACGTGGCGTTCCAGTCCGGGTTCTGCGCGTTCGTGCTGGCCAACTACATGCGCTCGCTGCCGCACGAGCTGACGGAGGCCGCGCTGGTCGACGGCGCCTCGGTGTGGCGGCTGTACTGGCAGATCACGCTGCCGCTGTGCAAGCCGGCCATGGCGGCCCTGGCGACCCTGCTGTCGATCTGGATCTACAACGACTTCTTCTGGGCCCTGGTGCTGATCTCGACCGGCGAGAACATGCCGATCACCTCGGCGCTGAACAACCTCTCCGGCCAGTACTTCACCGACCCCAACCTGGTGGCCGCGGGCGCCCTGCTCACCGCGATCCCGACGCTGATCGTGTACTTCGCGCTCCAGCGCCAGTTCGTCAGCGGTCTGACCCTGGGCTCCAACAAGGGCTGAGGCGCGCGCACGTGAAAGAGAACGAAATCCCAGTGAATCGCACCCTGTCCGTCCCCGGCCTCGGCTACGGCGGCGACTACAACCCCGAACAGTGGCCCGAGGAGGTGTGGGCCGAGGACGTACGCCTGATGCGCGAAGCGGGCGTGAACATGGTCAGCATCGGCATCTTCTCCTGGGCCCTGATGGAACCGTCCGAGGGCGAGTACGACTTCTCGCGCATGGACCGGATCCTGGACCTGTTGCACGAGAACGGCATCGCCGCCGACCTGGCCACGCCCACGGCGGCGCCTCCGGCATGGTTCTTCCGCGCCCACCCCGAGGCGCTGCCGGTCGACCGGGACGGGCGTGCCCTCTCCTACGGCAGCCGCCAGACGTTCTGCCCGTCCAGCCCGGCCTACCGCGAGGCGGCCCTGCGCATCGCGGGCGCGCTGGCCGAGCGGTACGCCGGTCATCCGGCCGTCGCCATGTGGCACGTGCACAACGAGTACGGCTGCCACAACGCGGCCTGCTACTGCGACACCAGCGCGGCGGCCTTCCGCCGCTGGCTGCGGGCCCGCTACGGCGACGACCTGGCCGCCCTCAACGACGCCTGGGGCACGACCTTCTGGTCCCAGTGGTACTACGACTGGGAGGAGATCCTGCCGCCGCGTGCCACCGGCGCCGTACCCAACCCGACGCACCAGCTGGACTGGCGCCGCTTCTGCTCGGACGAGCTGCTGTCGCTGTACACGGCCGAGCGGGACGTGCTGCGCGCGGCGGCCCCCGCGATCCCGGCCACCACCAACTTCATGGTGATGGCCACCTTCGACGCCCTCGACTACTGGCGCTGGGCACCGGAACTGGACATCGTCGCCAACGACCACTACCTGATGTCCGCCGACCCCGAGTCGGAGATCGACATCGCGCTGAGCGGCGATCTGATGCGCTCGCTCGCCGGCGGCCCGTGGCTGCTGATGGAGCACTCCACGGGCGCGGTGAACTGGCAGCCGGTCAACCGGGCGAAGAACCCGGGTGAGTTGCGCCGCAACGCGCTGGCCCATGTGGCACGCGGGGCGGACGGCATCGCGTACTTCCAGTGGCGGGCGGCGAAGGCGGGCGCCGAGCAGTGGCACTCGGCGATGCTCCCGCACGCGGGCACCGACAGCCGGATCTGGCAGGACGTGGTACGCCTCGGCGCCGACCTGAAGGCCCTGGCCGAGGTCCGCGGCAGCACCGGCACCGCCGAGGTCGCCGTCGTGTGGGACTGGGACGCCCGCTGGGCCCTGGAGCTGCCCTCCCAGCCGAGCGGCGAACTGCGGTACCTGGACCTGGTCCGGGCCTGGTACGAGCCGCTGTGGCGCGCGGGCGTGGCCGTGGACTTCGTACGCCCCGGTGCGGACCTGTCCGGCTACCGCCTGGTGCTGGCCCCGAACCTGTACCTGGTCGACGACACGGGCGCGGCGAACCTCTCGGCGTACGCCGAGCGCGGCGGCACCCTCGCCGTCGGCTTCCACAGCGGGGCCGTGGACGAGAACTGCCATGTCCGGCTGGGCGGTTACCCGGGAGCCTTCCGGAACGTGCTCGGCGTGCGCTCCGACGAGCCGTTCCCGCTGCTGCCCGGGCAGCCGGTCGCCCTGACCGGTGCGGTGCCGGACGGGGCGACGGGCACGCTGTGGTCGGAACGGCTGCGGCTGGAGGGCGCGGAGGCGGTCGCCGCGTACGCCGACGGTCCTCTGGCCGGTGTCCCGGCGGTCACCCGGCACCCGTACGGGGCCGGCGCCGCCTGGTACCTGGCCACGCTCCCCGACCTGGCCACGCTGACCGCCCTCCTGGACCGCATCCGCACCGAGGCGGGGGCCGAGCCGGTGCGCAGGGCCCCCGCCGGTGTGGAGGTGGTCCGCAGGCGCGGCCCGGAGGCGGACTACGTCTTCGTCATCGACCACGTGGGCCGGGGCGCGGAGCTGCCCGTCGCACCGGGCGCCACGGAACTCCTCACCGGCAAGGAGACGGCCGGCTCGGTCACGGTCGCGCCCGGGGACGTGGCGGTCGTGCGGGAGCCACACGGCTCCCGGAAGACGCGTGGTCCTCAGTAGCTGCAGAGGGGCACGTTGTAGTCCCGGTACGGCGCGCTCGTCACACCGGTGTTGACGTACCAGTCGGAGACATATCCCTCGCCCGAGCCGTGGTTGCTCGTGGCCGGGTAGAGGACGTAGTCCCAGTAGGAGTCGCCGCTGATGTTCTGCCCCGCGTACTGGCAGACCAGCCGCACGGCGAGGCCCGCCTCCAGCGTGGTCTTGTACGTGCAGGAGGTGCTGGGATAGGGCTGCTTGCCCGGGTGGTAGCAGTCCCGTACGGAGACGGAGCTGCTGCCGATCGTCACGTTCTGGGTGGCGGACGCGGGCGTGCCCGCGGCCAGCGTCAGCCCGGCGACGGCCGCGGCCAGCGCGGCGATCATGGCGAGCCGCGGGCGCTTCCGGGTGCGCGGGGACTGCGTGGCGGGGTCGTCGGCGGATGTGCGGTGGTCCGTGGTCATGGTGCCGGCTCCTTCACTCGTAGAGCACGTACGCGAGAGCCCGACCGCTGTCGGTGCGGGGGCTGGGTGGTCCGCCGCGGCGCCGTCTTCGGCGCCTTGGGGCGAACCGCCTGGCCACCTTTGTAGGTGCGGCGGCGGCCCCGCAGCGGTGTCGTTGCGCGCCGGCAGTCCCGGTGCAACACCGCCCGCCGGAGGACGGCGGCCGTGCTAACGGGCCACCCCACATCCCGACTCGTCCGGATTTCGCCTCCCAGTGGTGAAGGAACCTCTCCAGGGTGGGAGGACCCGGAGGGGGGTGCACGTGGCTCGGACCGCTTCTCCTGTGGCCGCGGCTCTCAGATGGACGCCGTGGCAGATACGCGCGGGCTGGCTGCTGCGCGCCCACCGCCTGCACCACGCCGACCGGGGGCTCCGGCATCTGCCCGGCTTCGCCCGCGCCTACCGCGAGGGGCACCCCGGCACCTGCGGGATCAGCCCCAGTTCACTCTCGCGCTGGGAGAACGGCCTGGTCCCGGTCACCGCGGAGGCGGTCCGCCGCTACGAGAGCGTCCTCGGTCTCGCCCCGTACCGGCTGCTGGGCCCCGTCCAGACCCTCGCCCGGCACGAAGGAGGTCCGGCCGCGGCGGCGTTCCTGGCCGGCAGCCCGCCGCCCGCGGGCGCCACCGGCCTCGACCGGGCCGACGCGCTGCTCGACAGCGTCCTGGACGGTGGCGTCCTGACCGGTGACGACTGGGACGACCTGACGCGCTGGGCCGCCTACGAGGGCGGGCGCGTCTCACCGAGCCGCATCCGCCACGCCGTCTGCGACCGTCTCCTCCAGGAGATGCTCGTGTCGGACGGTGTCGCCTGGATGCGCCGCTTCGAAGCGCTCGGCCGTCTGCTGGCCGATCCTTTCTGGTCCGCGGAGGCCGTCGGCGTGTGCGCCGGCGTCGCGGAACAGGCCGAGCACGCCGGTCTCATCGAGACGGTGTGCGCGCTCGACGGGAGCCCGCATCCGGACGCGAGCCGGGCCGTGCTGCGTCAGCTCACGGACCCGACCACCCCCGACAGCTTCTACGGGGCGCTGCTCGCCGGCGAACGGAAGACCCGCAAGCGCCATCTGACCGCCGCGCAGACGGCGACCCTGATCGACGTCGTCGACGCGGTGCTGGGCAGTGGCCCGCGCGGGGCACCCTCGCTGCCCGCCGTGGAGGCGGCCGCCGTGCTCCTGCACCGCCTCCCTCTCGGACGCGCCCACGCGGCCCGGCTGGCCGACGTCTGCGCGGACCGCCCCACCCCGCACGCCATCCTCACCCACGGCGCCCTCACCGACCCGGCCGCGGCCTCCGTCGTGGTCGCCCGTGTCCTGGCCCACCTGCCGACCGGGGACGTCCCGGCCCGGTCCGTCGCCGTGCTCGGCGGTGTCCTGGACGACCTGCTGCACCATCCGGTGGCGGACGTCCGCCTCTACGCCGCGATACTGCTGCGCGCCAGTCCGTACGGGCCCGGTGTCGCCCGGGCCCTCGCCGAGGAACTGCGCCAGTCCGCCACCGTGCGGGCGGAACAGCGCGCCATCCCGATGCTGCACGCCCTGCGTGTCCTCGGCGGTCCGGAGCAGCGTGCCGTGGTGGCCGGCCTGACCCTGGCCAGGGGACTGCCACCCGGGGTCGTCTCGGCCGCGGTGCACGCCCTCGGCCACATCGGGGGCCGCAGCCCCGAGAGCTACTGGCGTGCGGTCTTCCGCCACCACGCACCCGACGCCCGGGAGGCGACCGCGGTGCCCGGAACCGCAGACTCCGACGGAGTCCTCAAAAGGCTCATCTACGGCTTCGCGATGGCCGGTGAACTGGACCTCCTCACCCGCCTGGTCGCCGAACACGCCCAGGCTCTGCCCGCACAGCGGCTGTCCGCCTGGTGGACGAGCCTCGCCCGCCACATACGCGACAGCGCCCTGCGCTGACGGATGCGAAGGAGGCCGGCCAGGGCCGCAACTTCTCCCTGCCCACGGGCCGCTGCGGCACACGATGTGCACCATCGGGCGCCCTCGACGAGACAAGAGACGGTGATTCGGCGGCAGCTCGGGGCATCCCCGACCATGGGCTCGCCGCGGCGATCTCGGGAACACCAGTTCGCTGAGAGGCACACCCACCCATGCACGTCACCGGAACCGCCCCGCAGCCGGCTCCGGCCCCCTCGGCACCCCCGAGGACCCGCACGGCACCACCGACAGGCATCCCCGCCGCTTCGGACTGCCCGTCGCCGCTGCCAGGCGGCCGGTCCCAGGAATCGACCGAGGGGCCGTGCCAGATCCTCTGACACGACCCCTCGACTCACGTTGCCGCAAGTCGGGACGACAGGATTTGAACCTGCGACCCCTTGACCCCCAGTCAAGTGCGCTACCAAGCTGCGCCACGTCCCGGTGCGTTCACTCGCGGTGACCCGCGTGATCGCGCGAACAGCACTTTACCCCACGGGCCGGGGTGCGCCGAAGAGGGACCGGGGCAGGGCGGGGACAATCGGTCGTATGGGAGACGCGGAAGCAGGGGCGGTGCGGCCGGAGGGCAGCCGGGACCGGGACGTGGCGGGGCGGGCGCGCAACGCCCGGCCGCGGGACGGGCTGGGGCGCCCGCTGCCGTACGGGGCTCAGGGTGTCGCCCGGCAGCCGGAGGGAGTCCTACGGACCCCGCAGGAGACGGTCGCCGAGGCGCAGGCGCTGCTCGACGCGGGAAAGCCCTTCCACGCCCACGAGGTGTTCGAGGACGCCTGGAAGTCGGGCCCCGAGTCCGAGCGGACGCTGTGGCGCGGCCTGGCCCAGCTGGCGGTGGGCCTCACGCACGCGGCACGCGGCAACACCACCGGCGGGGCGCGGCTGCTGCGGCGCGGTGCGGGCGCGATCGAGGGGTGGGCGTCCGGGAAGGGAGAGGCCGGGTCGTACGGGATGGATCTCGCCGGGCTCGCCGGGTGGGCCCGGGCGCTGGCCGAGCGGGTGGAGCGAGGGGCGGAGCCCGTCGACGCGGGCGCCGAGGCACCGCGGCTCGGTTCCTGAGCACCGGCGCGTGCCCCGCGGAGGCGGTGGGCTCACTGTCAGTGGCATGCGGCAGACTCGGGGTGTGCGAAAGATTCATGTCATCGGTATCGGTGCGGGCGATCCCGACCAGCTCACCCTCCAGGCGGTCAAGGCACTGCGGAGCACGGACGTGTTCTTCCTGCTCGGCAAGGGCGAGGTGAAGAGCGATCTGACCCGGCTCCGCCGGGACATGCTGGACGCACACCGGCCCGGGGGCGGGTACCGGGTGGTGGAGGCCCGGGACCCGGAGCGGGACCGCACGGCGGGCGGGGACGCGTACTCGCCGGCCGTGGAGGACTGGCGCAGCGCGCGCGCCGGTATCTACGAGCGGCTGATCGCCGGGGAACTGGGCGAGGACGGCACCGGTGCCTTCCTGGTGTGGGGCGACCCGTCGCTGTACGACAGCACGCTGGGGATCCTGGAGGAGGTGCTGGAGAGAGGCGCCGTGCAGTTCGAGTACGACGTGGTGCCCGGGATCAGCAGCGTCTCCTCGCTGGTCGCCCGGCACCGCACGGGGCTGAACCGGGTGGCGCGGCCGGTGCAGATCACCACCGGGCGGCGGCTGGCCGAGGGCTTCCCGGAGGGGGTGGACGACGTCGTCGTGATGCTGGATGCGCACCAGACCTTCCGGCAGTACGCCGAGGAGGACATCGACATCTACTGGGGCGCGTACCTGGGCACCCCGGACGAGATCCTCGTCTCCGGACCGATCGCCGAGGCGGGGCCGCGCATCGAGCGGCTGCGCGCCGAGGCCCGGGAGCGCAAGGGCTGGATCATGGACACGTATCTGCTGCGCAGGCATCCCGGTCCCGGGGAGTCCTGACCGGCGGGCTCGGTGATCAGGGGCCGTCGAAGCCCAGCCGGCCGAGTGCGGCCGTCACGTCCGGTACCGCCGTCACGCCCTCGGGAAGCGGAGGGCGTCGTACGACGACCACGGGCAGGCGGAGGTGCCGTGCGGCCGTGAGCTTCGCTGCCGTCGCCTCGCCGCCGCTGTCCTTCGTCACCAGCACGTCGATGCGGTGGGCGCGCAGCAGCTCGGTCTCCTCCGCGAGGGTGAAGGGGCCGCGGGCCAGGATCACTTCGGTGTGCGGCGGCAGGGTGGCTTCGGGCGGCTCCACGGACCGTACGACGAAGTGCAGGTCCGTCAGGTGGGCGAAGGCCGCCAGCCCCAGGCGCCCGGTGGTGAGGAACACCCGGCGGCCCAGGCCGGGCAGGGCTTCGGCGGCGGCGGTCAGGGAGCCGGCGTCGTGCCAGTGGTCCCCGGGGCCGGGGCGCCAGCCGGGACGGCGCAGCACGACCGCGGGAATGCCGGTGGCCGTCGCCGCGCGGGCCGCGTTCACCGTGATCGACTCGGCGAAGGGATGCGTGGCGTCCACGACGGCGTCCACCTCGTGCCCGCGCAGCCAGTCGGCGAGGCCGTCCGCGCCACCGAAGCCGCCGATGCGTACCTCGCCGTCCAGCGGACCCGGCCGGGAGACGCGACCCGCGAGAGAGGTGGTGACCCGGACTCCGGGCCGGGCCGCGAGGTCGGCGGCGAGGCGGCGGGCCTCCGTGGTGCCGCCGAGGATGAGGACGTGCGGGGACATGGGGTGAGGGTACGAGGTCGTCCGGGCCGATCCGCCGCCCGGGTCACCGGACCCGGTGCGGATCGAGGCACGGTCGCCCCGGCCCGGCCCGATCCGCCGGACAGGCCCTAGGGTCCAGCCATGGAATCCGTGCGCGCCGTCCTGATCGACATCGACGGTGTCCTCACCGTCTCCTGGGAGCCGCTGCCGGGTGCGGTGGAGGCGCTCCGGCGGATCCGCGCCGCCGGTCTCGGCGTGGCCCTGGTGACCAACACGACGTCCCGTACGCGGACGTCGATCGCCGAGACCCTGTCGGGGGCCGGTTTCGAGGTGGGCGCCGAGGACGTCCTCACCGCGCCCGTCCTCACCGCCGCCCATCTCGCCGAGCACTTTCCCGGCGCCCGATGCGCCCTGCTCAACAGCGGGGACATCGGGGAGGACCTCGGTGACGTCACCCTGGTGGACGAGCGTCCGGACGTGGTCGTCCTCGGCGGTGCGGGGCCCGGTTTCGACTACGCCGCGCTCAACCGGGTCTTCGGGTATCTCCAGCAGGGGGCGCGGCTCATCGCCGTGCACCGCAACCTGTACTGGCGGACCGACGCGGGGCTCCAGCTGGACTCGGGCGCCTTCCTGCTCGGGCTGGAGAGGGCCGCGCGGGTCGAGGCGGAGGTCACGGGCAAGCCGTCCCCGGCGTTCTTCGAGGCGGCGCTGGCCAGGCTGGGGGCGGCTGCGGACCGGGCGCTGATGGTGGGCGACGACATCGAGTCGGACGTGCTCGCCGCCCAGCGCATCGGTATCACGGGGGTGCTGGTCCGTACGGGCAAGTACCAGCCGGAGACGCTCGCGAGCGCGAGCGGCACACCGGACCACGTCGTGGACTCCTTCGCGGACCTGCCGGCGCTGCTGGGGCTACCGCAGTAGCAGCTGCACGCCGCCCACGATCGTCGCCGCGATCACCAGTTGCTCGAACAGCCGCTGGTTGATCCTGTTCACCGCCCACTTGCCGAACGACGCACCGGGCACGACGAACACCACGAGCGCGGCGTCGAGCAGCAGGGAGCGGCCGTCGATCAGGCCGAGTCCGGCGCTGAAAGGCACCTTGGACACGTTCACGATGAGGAAGAAGAAGGCCGACGTACCGAGGAACCCGAGCTTCCGGAAACCCGCGGAAAGGAGATACATCGACATCACCGGCCCGCCCGCGTTCGCGACCATCGTCGTGAACCCGCCCAGGACGCCGTACGAACGGGCCTTCATCCGGCCCGCCCGGGTGGTCACCGCGTCCGGCTCGTCCCCTGCCCCGGCCCGGCGGCGCCGCCACAGTGTGACACCGGCCATCAGCAGCAGGATCGCGCCGATCGAGGTCCGTACGACCTCGTCGTCGGCCCACACCAGGAACAGCGTGCCGACCACCACGCCGACCGCGACCGCGGGGAACAGCCGCCACAGCGTGGGCCAGTGGGCGTGCCGCCGGTAGGTGAGGACGGCGAGCACGTCGCCCGCGATCAGGACCGGCAGCAGCACCCCGGTGGAGGCGCGGGCGGGCAGGACCGCCGCGAAGACGGCGAGGCTGACCGTGTTGGCCCCGCTCACGGCGGTCTTGGAGAAACCCACGAGCAGCGCGGCGAGGGCGAGTGCGGCGAACTGCCAGCCGGAGATGTGCCAGAGCGTCATCGTGTTCATGCGGGAACCGATGCTATGCGCACGCATCCGGCGTCGTAAGGACCGTCTCGCAGGGCGGTCCTCACCACCGTGCGGCAGAGTGGCCCTGTCGTGCCGCGTACTGGGCGCGCAGCTCCCGCTTGAGCACCTTCATGCTCGGCCCGAGCGGCAGCGCGTCCGTGAACTCCACGCGCCGCGGGTACTTGTGGCGGCCCAGGTGCTCCTTGGACCAGTCGATGAGGCCGGCCGCGTCGGGGGCGGTGCCGGGTGCCGGGACCACGACGGCGCACACGTCCTCGCCGTGCAGTTCGTCGGGCAGGCCGATGACGGCCACCTGGGCCACCTCGGGGTGCCGCATCAGGACCTCCTCGACCTCCCGCGGGTACACGTTGAAGCCGCCACGGATGATCACGTCCTTCTTGCGGTCGACGATCCTGAGGAAGCCCTCCTCGTCCTTGGTGCCGAGGTCCCCGGTCCGGAACCAGCCGTCGACCACGGCCTCGGCGGTGGCCTCGGGCCGGCCGAGGTAGCCGGAGAAGACGTTGTGCCCGCGGATGACCACCTCGCCCAGCTCGCCGTGCGGCAGGAGTTCGATGCGCCCGTCCACCTCGGCGCGGGCGATCTCCACGTCGATGCCCCACAGCGGGTGGCCGATGGTGCCGGCCCTGGTGCCGAAGACGGGCTGGTTGACCGTGGCCGCCGGCGAGGTCTCCGACAGCCCGTACCCCTCGTAGATCTTCGTGCCGAACGAGGCCTCGAACCGCTCCAGTACGGCCACCGGCAGCGAGGCCCCGCCGGAGACGGACATGCGCAGTTCGGGCAGGGCGCCGGCGTCCTCGGCGGCGGCCGCGAGGGCCACGAACATGGTCGGCACCCCGTGGAAGGTGTTCACGCCCTCCTTCACCATCAGCTCGATGGCGCGGGCCGCGTCGAAGCGGGGCAGCAGGACGAGCGTGGCGCCCGCCCTCCAGGTGGAGTTGAGCGACACGGTCTGGCCGAAGGCGTGGAACAGCGGCAGTGCGCCCAGCGCGATGTCGTCGGTGCGGACGTCGTTGGCGTCGAAGGCGTTGACGGTCGCGTTCATCACCAGGTTGAAGTGGCTGAGCACGGCGCCCTTGGGGACGCCCGTCGTGCCGCTGGTGTAGAAGACCACCGCCGGGTCGTCGGCGGCGCGCGTGACGTAGGCGGGCAGCGGCGTGGCCCCGGCCGCGAGCCGGTCGAACTCCTCGCCCAGGGTGACGACCCGGACGCCGACGGCCTCGGCGGCGGCCCGTCCGGTCTCGACCTGCGCCGGGTGCACGAGCAGCAGGGTGGCGGCGCTGTCCTTCAGGACGTGCTCGACCTCCGGCGCGGACAGCAGCAGGTGCACGGGGACGACGACGGCGCCCGCCGCGGCGGCCGCGTAGTAGGCGAGGGGGAACTCTGCGGTGTTGGGGGCCATCAGGGCGACCCGGTCCCCCGGCCGGACGCCCAGTCCGGCGAGTGCCCCGGCCTGGGCGAGGGACCGCCGCCACGCCTCCCCGAAGGACAGCCGCAGGTCGCCTTCGACCAGGGCCGTCTTCTCGGGGCGGCGCCGGGCGTTCTCGGCGAGGATGCTGGCGAAGGACAGGGTTGCCATGGAGTGATGCTCCGTTTCCTTGCTGCGGCTCGTACTACCGAATCCCCTTGCGGGGAGCCCCCGTCGAAGAGCTGTCAGACTCTCTCCACCAGGACCGCACTCCCCTGTCCCACTCCCACGCACATGGTCGCCAGCCCGCGCTCCCCGCCCGTGCGCCGCATCCGGTGCAGCAGCGTCGTCAGGATGCGGGCGCCGGAGCAGCCGAGCGGATGCCCGAGGGCGATCGCGCCGCCGGTGGGGTTCACCAGGTCGGGGTCGATGCCGAGCTGGTCGACGCAGGCCAGGGCCTGGGCCGCGAACGCCTCGTTGAACTCGGCCTCCTGCAGGTCACCGACCTCCCAGCCGACCCGGGCGAGCGCCTTGCGGGTGGCGGGGACCGGGCCGATGCCCATCACGTCCGGGTGGACGCCCGCCGAGGCGCCGGCGACATACCGGCCGAGGGACTCCAGGCCCAGCTCGTTCAGGGCCTCCTCGCTGACCAGCAGCAGCCCGGCCGCACCGTCGTTCATCGGCGAGGCGTTGCCCGCCGTGACCGTGCCGTCCGCACGGAAGACGGGCCTGAGGCGGGACAGCTTCTCCAGCGAGGTGTCCTCGCGGACGCACTCGTCCTGCTCCACCGTGACGCCGTCCGGGCGCTCGACGGGCAGGAGTTCGTCGTCGAAGTGGCCGTTCTTGCGTGCGGCGGCCGCCAGTTGGTGGCTGCGCAGCGCGAACCCGTCCTGCCGGGCGCGGGAGACGCCGTACCGCTCGGCGACCTCCTCGGCCGTCTCGCCCATGGACAGCAGGCCGTGCAGGTCCTTCATGGCCGGGTTGACCAGGCGCCAGCCGAGCCGGGTGTCGTAGGTCTCGATACGCGGCGGCAGGGCCTCGTCGGGGCGGGGCAGCACGAAGGGGGCGCGGCTCATCGACTCGGAGCCGCCCGCGATCACGATGTCGGCCTCGCCCGCGGCGATGGTGCGCGCCGCCGTGGTGACCGCTTCGAGGCCGGAGGCGCACAGCCGGTTGACGGTGGCGCCGGGCACGGACTCGGGCAGGCCGGCCAGCAGCGCGGCCATGCGGGCGACGTTGCGGTTGTCCTCGCCGGCCTGGTTGGCGGCGCCCCAGTAGACGTCGTCGATGCGGGCGGGGTCGAGCGCGGGCACGTCGGCCACCAGGTGGCGGATCACGGCCGCCGCGAGGTCGTCTGGCCGCACGGCGGACAGGGCGCCGCGCAGCTTGCCGATGGGGGTGCGGCGGGCGGCCGCGAAGTGGACGGGACGCACGGCTTGGACTCCTGACCGACGACGCTGTGGATCAGCACGGACCTACGTGGGCGGCAGAGCTACTTAATTAGCACTGCTAGTTTTAGACTATAGACCTCGGACCCGCTCGCTGGGAAGATCCCCCGGAACCTTCACCCAGGCAACCGGAGGAGACATGCACCACGTCCGCGAGCACGTCCTCGACCGCATCGTCGTACGCGAGTGGTCGCACCCGCAGCCCCGCTACCTGGCCCTCGTGGTGCACGGGTACGGCGAGCACGCGGGCCGGTACGACGAACTGGCGGGCGTCCTCGCCGAGCACGGGGCGGCCGTGTACGGGCCCGATCACGTCGGACACGGGAGGTCGGCCGGCGAGCGGGTGGTGATCGAGGACTTCGAGGACGTCGTCACCGACGTGCACACCGTGGCGGACCTCGCCCGCGCCGCGCATCCTGGCCTGCCGCTCGTCATGGTCGGCCACTCCATGGGCGGTCTGATCGCGGCCCGGTACGCCCAGCGGTACGGCACCGAGCTGACCGCGCTGATCCTGTCCGGGCCGGTGATCGGCGGCTGGGAGCTGCCCGGGCGGCTGCTCGCCCTGGACGAGATCCCGGACACCCCCATCAGCCCGGCCGCGCTCTCCCGCGACCCCGCCGTGGGCGCCTCCTACGCCGCCGACCGACTGGTCTGGCACGGCCCGATGAAGCGGCCGACCCTCCGGGCGTTCGTGCGGACCCTGGAGTCCGTCGCCGAGGGCGGGGACGTCGGCCCGCTGCCGCTGCTGTGGCTGCACGGGGACGACGACCGGCTCGTTCCCCTGCCGGGGAGCCGGGCCGGGGTGGAGCGGCTCAGCGGCGGGCGGCTGACCGAGCGGATCTTCGCCGGGGCTCGGCACGAGGTGTTCAACGAGACGGACAGGGCCGACGTCTTCGCGGAGGTGGTCCGCTTCGTCGACGGGGCGCTCACCGCAGGAGACCCGTCGCCCGCACCGGCCGGCGACCGGGCCACCGTCCGCTGAAGCTCTGGCCGGCCCGCCCAACTCGGCCGGGCCGCCCTGCTGTTGGCCGGACGGGCACCGCCCGCAGAGCGCTCCGCCGAGCCGCGTGATCGTGTCAGACTGCTCGCACGCCCCGGACGACGGGGGGGCACGTCGAGCGGAGGAGCAGCACGTGACGGGGACCGAGCCGGCAACGCAGGGAATCGACACCACACGGCCGCATCCGGCGAGGGTGTACGACTGGTTCCTCGGCGGCAAGGACAACTACCCCGTCGACGAGCAGCTCGGCCGGCAGATCACCGCGATCGACGCGGGCGCCCCGCGGGCCGCCCTCGCCAACCGGGCGTTCATGCGCCGCGCCACCCGGGCGCTGGCCGAGGAGACGGGCATCCGCCAGTTCCTGGACATCGGCACCGGGATACCGACCGAGCCCAACCTCCACCAGATCGCCCAGTCCGTCGCCCCGGACGCCCGTGTCGTCTACGTCGACAACGACCCGATCGTGCTGGCCCACGCGAGCGCGCTGCTGCGCGGCACCCCCGAGGGCGTGACCGAGTACGTCCAGGCCGACGCCCGCGATCCGCTCGCCATCCTCGGACAGGCGGCCCGCGTCCTGGACCTCGACCGCCCGGTCGCCCTGTCCCTGATCGCCCTGCTGCACTTCATCGCCGACGAGGACGGCGCCCACGACCTGGTCACCAGCCTGGTCGACGCACTGGCCCCGGGCAGCTTCCTGGTGCTGTCGACGATGACAGCCGACTTCGAACCGGAGAACGTGCAGCGGGGTATCGCCGCGTACGCGGCGGGCGGGGTGACCCTGGTGGCCCGCTCGCACGCCGAAGTGGGCACGTTCTTCAAGGGACTCGACCTCCTGGAGCCGGGGATCGTGTCGGTGGCGGACTGGCGCCCCGCGGAGCCGCCGGCCACCGACGGCCCGATCTCGCTGTACGGTGCGGCGGGCCGCAAGCCCGCGAACTGACAGGCCCTAGGAGAGCGGCAGCGGTATGCCGAGGATCTCGGCGATCGTCCGCAGCACTCCGTTGTCGTTGTTGGACGGGGCGAGGTGGCGGGCCCGGCGGAGGACCTCCGGGTGGGCGTTGGACATGGCGAAGGACCACTCGGCCGCGTCCAGCATCTCCAGGTCGTTGAGGTAGTCGCCGAACACCATGGTCTGCGCGGGCGTGATGCCCAGTTCGCGCTGGAGGCCGCGCAGGGCGGCGCCCTTGTCGGCGCTGCGGTTCATGACGTCGACCCAGTGCTCGCCGGAGACGACGACCTGGTGGGTGGCGGTGAACGCCTCGAGGGCCGGGGCGGTGGTGTGCTCGGCGGGGCCGAAGTCGAAGAGCGCCACCTTGATCACGTCGTCCTCGACGGCGGTGACGTCCTCGACGATCCGGTGCTCGACGTAGTACTTGCGCACCTCCGCCAGGAAAGCCTCGTCGGTCCGCTCGACGTACGCCGACCGCTTGCCGCAGACCACGGCGCCCACGTCGACGCCGTCCGCGACCAGCCGCCGTACCGTCCGGGCCAGGTCCGCTGCGACGGAGCGCTCCAGCGGGTCGGAGCTGAGTTCCACGCCGTCACGGACCACATAGGTGCCGTTCTCCGCGATGAACACCATGCCCTCGGCGACCTCGGCGAACTGCCGCGCCAGCGTGGCGTACTGGCGGCCGCTCGCCGGGCTGAACAGCACCCCGCGGCGACGCAGTTCGGCGAGCATCGGCCACAGGCCGTCGGGTATCCGCTTGGCGTCGTCCAGCAGGGTGCCGTCCATGTCGGTGACGACGAGCCGGATGTCGGCGGAGCCGGCGGACGGGACGGGGGGTTCGATGAGGGGCGCGGGCGTGGCGGGCATGTCCTTCTTCCGGCCGGGAACGGGTTACGGGGTGGGCGGGTCGGGAGCCTACGGGTGCGGGCGGGTCGGGAGCCTACGGGTGCGGGCGGCTCGGGAGCCCGGGGTGCGGGCAGGTGGTATCCGCCGGGTCCAGTGTTCCCCATGCGCGGCGATGCCCCGGAGAGTGCCCGAACCGTCATGGTGCGCGGTTCCCGGGACAGCGCGATCAAGGGGGCGGCACAATGACGGCGGACAACCGCACGTGAGAAGGGCGGCGACGTGAGCGAGGGCCATTCCCCGACGGCCGGATCCCCGAGGCTGAACACCTCCGTGGCGCACAACGCGCGGGTCTGGAACTACTGGATCGGCGGCAAGGACAACTACGAGGTCGACCAGCGCGTCGGCGAGCACGTCGCCGGGATGTTCCCGGTGATCCGGGCGGTGGCCCGCGCGGACCGGGACTTCCTCGGGCGGGCGGTGCGCTTCCTGGCCGCCGAGCGCGGGCTGCGCCAGTTCCTCGACGTCGGCACCGGACTGCCCACGGTCGACAACACCCACGAGATCGCCCAGCGGATCGCGCCCGAGTCGCGGATCGTGTACGTCGACAACGACCCGATCGTGCTGGTGCACGCCCGTTCGCTGCTCACCAGCTCTCCCGAGGGCGTCACCGACTACATCGACGCCGACGTGCACGAGCCGGACGCCATCGTCCGGCGCGCCGCCGAGAGCCTCGACCTGGACCGGCCGGTCGCGGTGATGATGCTGGGCATCCTCAACTTCGTGATGGACACCGACGAGGCCCGGGACATCGTGCGGCGGATCATGGCGGCGGTCCCCTCCGGCAGCCACCTGGTGCTCACCCACCCGACCTACGACGCCGAGGCGGGCGGCGAGGGCAACATCGCCGCGATGGAGTTCTGGAACGCCAACGCCACCCCGCCGATCACGGCCCGCAGCCGCGCCGAGATCGCCTCGTTCCTCGACGGTCTGGAGCCGGTCGAGCCGGGTCTGGTGCCGTGCTCGCAGTGGCGCGCCGAGCCGGATGCCGCCGTGGTACCGCAGTACGGCGCGGTGGCCGTGAAACCCTGACTCCGGCCCCGCGGGGGCCGAGCCCGTCGAGGAGGACGTATGACCACCCTTGCCGACCCCGTGCCCGGCGGGCGCCCCGGCGATCTGAGGCGGGTCGCCGCCCTCACCGCCGGCCTGGCCGCGCAGGGTGTGCACGGAATCGTCCTGGCCTATGTGGACACGGCGGGCATCGGCCGGGTCAAGACGATCCCGACGGCACGGCTGGAGGCGGCCGTGGCGTGGGGCGTCGGCATGTCGCCGGTGTTCGACACGTTCCTCGCCGACGACTCCATCGTCACCACCGACGTCCTCGGCTCCCCCGACGGAGACCTGAGGCTCTACCCCGACCTGGACCAGCTCGTCGCGCTGGCCGGGCAGCCCGGCTGGGCGTGGGCGCCCGTGGACCGGATCACGCAGGAGGGCGAGCGCCACCCCGGCTGTGCCCGCACCTTTCTGCGCCGGATCGTCGCGGACGCCGCCGACCGCCACGGCATCGCCTTCAAGGCGGCCGTCGAGGTCGAGTGGGCGGTCGGGCTCGGCTCGGCGCCCGGCGGGGAGTTCGTCCCGGCGGTCTCAGGACCGGCGTACGGCGCGGTCCGGCAGGTCGAGCTGAGCGACTACACCGCCGATCTGCTGGCCGCGTTCGCCGCACAGGGCGTGGACGTCGACCAGATCCATCCCGAGTACGCGGCCGGGCAGTTCGAGGTCTCGGTGGGCGCGCTGGACCCGGTGGCGGCGGCCGACCGCAGCGTCCTGGTGCGGCAGACGATCCGGGCGGTGGCGCAGCGGCACCGGCTGCGGGTCTCCTTCGCGCCCGCGTTCCTCCCCGAGGGTGTCGGCAACGGCGGCCATCTGCACCTGTCCTGCTGGCGCGACGGCGTGAACCTGCACTCCGGCGGCGAGGGCCGGTACGGCATGACGGCCGGGGCGGAGTCGTTCGTGGCCGGGGTCCTCGCCCACCTGCCCGGGCTGACGGCGGTGACCGCGCCCAGCCCGGCCAGCTATCTGCGGCTCAGACCGTCCCGATGGGCGGGGGTGTTCACCGCCTGGGGCCGGGAGACCCGCGAGGCCGCGCTGCGGATCGTCACCGGCACGGCCGGGCGCCGGGACCAGGACGCCAACATGGAGATCAAGCCGGTCGACCTGGCCGCCAACCCGTACCTCGCCCTCGGCTGTGTCATCGCCGCCGGCCTCGACGGGATGACGGCGTCCCGGCCACTGCCCGAGGAGATCACCGGGGACCCGGCCCGCTACGGCCCGGACGAGGCGGCCACCCGCGGGGTGGAGCGCCTGCCGGTCTCGCTGCCGCAGGCCGTCCGGGAGTTCGGTGCCGACCAGGTGCTGCGGGCCGCTCTGGGCCCGGTCCTCGCGGACGCGGTGGCCGCCGTACGGCTCGGCGAGGCGGCGGCCGTGGACGGACTGGACGACGCACAGGTGGCGGCCGCCTACCGCTGGACGTACTGACGATGCCCGCCCCCGGCCCGGTCGGCCCGGTCCACGAGGCTCTCGCCGCGCTGCCGCTGGTCGACCACCACTGCCACGGCGCCGTGACGGCCGACCTCGCGCCCGAGGAGTTCGAGTCGCTGATCACCGAGGGTGGGGCCTGGCCGGGAATGTCGACCTTCGACAGCCCGGTCGGCGTGGCCGTCCGCCGCCACTGCGCACCCCTGCTGGACCTGCCCCGGCACGCGCCCGCCGCCGACTACCTGGCCCGGCGCTCCGCCCTCGGCTGGCGCGAGGTCAACCGCCGCTTCCTGACCGCCGCGGGCGCCGAGGCCTTCTGCGTCGACACCGGCTACGCCCCGCACCCCGTCACCTCCCCCGCCGGACTCGCCGCGGCCGCGGGCGCCGCCGCCTTCGAGGTCGTACGGCTGGAGCAGGTCGCCGAGGCCGTGGCCGCGCGGGGCGTGGAGGCGGGCGAGTACGCGGCCCGGTTCCGGGCTGCCGCCGAGGAGGCCGTACGACGGCCCGGCGTGGTCGCGGTGAAGTCGGTGGCCGCCTACCGCACCGGCTTCGCGCTCGCCCCCGAGCGCCCCACGGAGGCGGAGGTGGCAGACGCGGCCCGGCGCCGGCTCGCGGACGGCGGGCGCCTGACCGACCCGGTCCTCGTACGGCATCTGCTGTGGACGGCCGTCGAGCTGGGCCTGCCGCTCCAGCTCCACACCGGTTTCGGCGACGCCGACGTACGGCTGCACCGCGCCGACCCCGCCCTGCTCACGGACTGGCTGCACCTGACGGCCGGCACGGTCCCGGTGCTGCTGCTGCACTGCTGGCCGTACCAGCGGCAGGCCGCCTTCCTGGCCACGGTGTTCGAGCACGTGTACCTGGACGTCGGCCTGGCCCTGCACTACACCGGTCCGGCCCGCTCCCGGGCGGTGCTGGAGGAGGCACTGGAGATCACCCCGTTCCGCAAACTGCTGTACAGCTCGGACGCCTATGGTGTGGCCGAGTTCCACCACCTGGGCGCACTGTCCTTCCGGAAGGGATTGGCCGAATTGCTGCAAGCCCGGATGGACGCCGACGAGTTGAGCCTGCCCGACGCCCTGCGCATCGCGGCCTGGACGGGCCGCGACAACGCCCGCCGACTGTACGGACTGCCCGCAAACGATCCGTCCCGCGACTGAGCGGGCGCCCCACCCGGAAAGTATGATCAAGCAATGTCTGACATGACCGAAACCACGCCCGGCTGGCTGACCACGGACGAGCTGGAAATGGCCAGGGCCCGGATGCCGATCCTGTACGTCGAGGCCGTGCCCGTCCGCGTGGACGACAGCGGCGAAGTCACGAGCATCGGACTGCTGCTGCGTATCGGCCCGGACGGAACGGTCAGCCGGACCCTGGTCTCCGGCCGCGTCCTGCACCACGAGCGGGTCCGCGACGCGCTGCTGCGCCATCTGGAGAAGGACCTCGGCCCGGTCGCGCTGCCCCGGGTGCCGGCCTCCCTGCAGCCGTTCACGGTCGCGGAGTACTTCCCGACGTCCGGCATCACGCCGTACCACGACCCGCGCCAGCACGCGGTGTCCCTCGCCTACGTCGTCCCGGTGACCGGCGACTGCCGGCCCCGGCAGGACGCGCTGGACCTGGTGTGGTTCAGCCCGCAGGAGGCCGCTTCGGAGGCCGTGCAGGGCGAGATGCCGGGCGGGCACGGGGTGCTGCTGAAGCAGGCCCTCGCCCACGTCGGCGTCGTGTCCTGACGCCCGTGCCCTTGCTGCCGGCGGTCAGGCGGCAAGGGCAGCGGCCGTCACCTCTCCAGCTGCCCGGTGGCCCAGCGGGCCCAGTCCCGCTCCATCTCGGCCCAGCGCAGTCCGTACTCCAGGGCGATGCGTCCGTTGACGGTCAGCGGTCCGTCCTCGCTCTCCAGGGCGGTCCGCAGCGCCGCGAGCCGCTCGTGGTCGGCGGTGGCCCTCCCCTCCCGCTCGGCGAGGATCGCGCGGGCCTGCTCCGGCGTGGCCAGGTTCAGGAAGAACACCTTCAGCAGCAACTCGTTGCGACGCGGCGACTGTTGTGTGGGCGCCGTCAGCCAGTCGTCCAGCTCCTTACGCCCCTGTGCGGTGATCGTGTACTCCTTGCGGCGGCGCGGGCCCTCGGCCGAGACTTCGACGCGTCCGGCCTCCGCGAGCCGGTTCAGCTCCCCGTACATCTGACTCTGCGTGGCAGGCCAGACGTGGGCCAACGACGTGTCGAAGAGCTTCATGAGGTCGTAGCCGCTGGCGGAACGGTCGGCCAGCAGGCCGAGGAGTGCGTGGCGAAGACTCATACCCCCACCGTAACTCCACCATTGACATGTCGCATCCAACCTCTTAACTTCGACATGTCAGTAGTGGAATATCGTCGGATCACCACACCGGATCCGGTCCTCACCCCTCGGAGGGGTCTGCAATGCACTACCTGCGCGGCTTCGCCCCCTGGATCGTCTACGCCTGCCTCTCGCCGCTCGGCTGGCAGTGGAGCGCCCTGGCCGGCCTGGTCACGGGCCTGGCCCTGATAGCGGTGAACCTCAGGGCGGGCATGGCCCCGGACGCGCTGATCCTCGAGTGCAGCACGGCCGTCTTCTTCGTCGCCCTGACCGCGGTGGCCTTCGCCGCCCCGCACTCCTCCGTCTCCCACTACGGCGGGGCCCTGTCCTTCGCCTGGCTGGCGGTGACCTCCTGGGCCACTCTCGCCCTGCGCCGGCCCTTCACCCTCGGCATCGCCCGCCGTACGACTCCGGAGAAGTTCTGGCACACCCCGCAGTTCCTGCGCATCAACGTCGTCATCACGGCGGCCTGGGCGGCGGCCTTCACCCTGACCGCCATCGCCCTGACGGCCTGCGGCCTGGCCGGCGCCGGCACGGGTCTCAAGATCACGATCCAGGTGCTGGGCTTCGCGGCGCCGGCCGTGTTCACCGCCCGGTACCCGAAGATCATGCAGGCGCGCTACGCACGGATGTCGGCCACGGGCTGACGACGGCCGGCGCAGCTGAGCGGGTGTGGCGTGCCGCTTGTGGAGCAATGGCGGTCTGTCCGGATCCACCGTGCCACGCTGTGGTCTCGACTTGATCGGGATCGTGTCAGGAGTCCGGAATGCACCACGCGACCAGGCGCTCGTGATGGAGGGAGGCAAGGAGGGGAGCGGAGGGAAGGGACGGGGCGAGCCGCGGCAGCCGCACCTCCCCGAACTGCACGTGCGCCTGCGTTCCGAGCTGGGCCGGATCGACGAGCAGTTGCGCGACCTGCTCTCCGCCATGCACCGCCTCCAGGGCCTGCTGGACGCGGTGGTGGCGATCACCCGTGAGGTGGAACTGCCCGGGGTGCTGCACCGGATCGTGACCACCGCCATGGATCTGGTCGGCGCCCGCTACGGGGCCCTCGGCGTACTCGGCGAGTCCGGCGAGGGCCTGCAGCAGTTCATCCCGGTCGGCCTGTCCGAGCAGGAGCGCGCAGCTCTGGCCGAGACCGGCCTGCCTCGCGGTCGGGGTGTACTCGGTCATCTGATCCACCATCCCGACCCCCTGCGGGTCGACGACATCCCGGCCCATCCGTCCTCTGCCGGGTTCCCGCCGGGCCATCCGCGCCTGCGCACCCTGCTCGGCGTCGCCATCACCGTGCGCGGCGAGATCTACGGCGACCTCTACCTCTCCGAGCGACTCGACGGACAGCCCTTCGACATCCACGACGAGAACGTCGTCGTCGCCCTGGCCAGCGCCGCCGGCATCGCCATCGAGAACGTCCGCCTGTTCGAGCGGGTGCGGGTCGGAGCCGAGCAGTTCCAGCGGCTTCTGCTGCCCACCCTGCCCGATCTGCGGCCCTTCACCGCCGCCGCCGTCTACCGGCCGGCCGCCGAGCCCAGCCAGCTGGGCGGGGACTGGTACGACGCCATCCCGCTGCCCGACGACGTCGTGGCGGTGGTCATCGGTGACGTGGTCGGCCACGATCTGCGGGCCGCGGCCGCCATGGCCTCCACCCGGAACATGCTGCGGGCGCTGCTGTTCGACCAGAGCCGACCACCCGGCGCGGTCCTCGCCCAGCTCGACCGCGCCCTGGAGGCCATCACGAACAATCCCGTCACGACCACCACGCTGGCCCGCATCGAACCGGAGGGGTCCGGCTGGCGGCTCCACTGGAGCACCGCCGGCCATGTCCCGCCGCTGCTGATCACCCGGGAACGCCGAGTGGAGTACCTGTTCGCCGAGCCCGGACTGCCGCTCGGCGTCGACACCACGCAGCCACGCCCCGACCACTCCCGGCCCCTGCCCCCGGCCGCCACCGTGGTCTTCTTCACCGACGGCCTGGTCGAACATCCCGACCACTCCATCGACGAGAGTCTGAACCAGCTGGCCGAGCTGGCCGCGGCCCATGCCGCCCTGCCGCTGCCGGAGTTGGTCCAGGCACTGGCCGATCACCACCCCAGCGACGGGCACGACGACATGGCCATCGTCGCGCTGCGCACCCCGCACGCCTGACCCCGGGCGCACCGCTGCCGTGGAGGATCCGGGGAACCCGACGGATGATGGGCTTCGGGGCGAGGTCGACACGGAGGTCGCCCGATGACAGTCGTGCGGCGTGAGCAACTCCGGCGCGGTGGGTTGACCGCTCTGGAGGTGGGAGTCATCGCCGCGCTGTATTTCGGCTCGGCCAAGGCGGGACTCCTCCAGCAGCTGGTGCGGGGCCAGGTCACCCCGCTGTGGCCGCCCAGCGGTATCGCGGTGGCGAGCCTGCTCCTGCTCGGCCTGCGGGCCTGGCCCGGGATCGCACTCGGCGCGTTCCTGGTGAACGTGTCCCTGGGGCCGTCGCTCCTGGCCGTGCTCGCGATCGCGGCGGGAAACACCCTCGCGCCCGTCTGCTCCTACGCGCTGCTCCGCCGTACGGGGTTCCACAACGAACTGGACCGATTGCGGGACGCGCTCGCGCTGGTCTTTCTCGGTGCGCTCACCGGGATGCTGGTCAGTGCGACGACAGGAACCGGGACCCTGATGCTCTCGGGTGTTCTGAGCACCGGGGACTTCTGGCCGACCTGGTCGGTCTGGTGGACCGGTGACGCGATGGGTGTGCTGGTGGTGACGCCGTTCCTGCTCCTCCTCCGCTCGGCCCGCCCGCCGAGGAACGTTCCGGTGTTCCGATGGGTGGAGGGGCTGCTGCTGGTGGCGGCCACGGCCGCCGTCGGCTTCGTCGAGACCGGTCACGCGCCCCTTCTGTTCCTCGGTTTCCCGCTGCTGATCTGGGCGGCCTTCCGTTTCCAGCTGGCCGGGGCCGCGCCCTGCGCACTGGCCGTGTCGACCTTCGCGATCATCACCGCCGGCCAGAGGGCAGGCCCGTTCGCCGGTCGCGACCTGCTCACCAACATGATCACCCTCCAGGCGTTCAACGGTTCTGCCGCGCTGACCGCGCTGCTCCTCGCGACCGTGGTCAGCGAGCGGAACCAGACCCAGCGGGAGATCGCGCGCGCCTGCACCCAGATCGCCGGGATGGTGGCCAGGATCGCCACCGGCGAGCACCGCGCGCTGCGCGCCGACGGGGAGGATCCCGCGAAGGCGGTGGGAGAGCCCCGGACACGAGAAAGGCCGCCCTCTCATTCCTGAGAAGACGGCCTCCGACCGGCGTTGAAGCTGGTCGGGACGACAGGATTTGAACCTGCGACCCCTTGACCCCCAGTCAAGTGCGCTACCAAGCTGCGCCACGTCCCGGTGCCGTTTGACCTGGGGTTTCCCCGGTCGAAACGCGCAGGGAAACAATACCGCACTCGGGTCGGTGGTCGCGCACCCGTTTCCGGTTGACCTCAAGCTTGGTTGAGGTTGCACGATCTCGGCATGAAGATCACAGCGGCCGAGAGCCGCGCCCACGGCTATGCCGACCTGCCCCGGCTCATGGGGCTGATGACGGGCGACGAGAAGCACGGCCCCGCCGCCACCTCCACCCTCGACGTGTTGTGGGTGCTGTACGACCGGGTGCTCCGGGTCACGCCGGAGCGGCGGGAGGACCCCGCCCGGGACCGGTTCCTGCTGAGCAAGGGGCACGGGCCGATGGCGTACTACGCGGTGCTGGCCGCGAAGGGTTTCGTCCCCGTCGACTGGCTGCCGGGGTTCGGGGCGTACGACTCCCCGCTCGGGCATCACCCCGACCGGGTGCTGGTGCCGGGTGCCGAGATCGGCAGCGGGTCGCTCGGGCACGGGCTGCCGATCGCGGTGGGCACGGCCCTGGGGCTGCGCGCACAGGGGTTGCACGAGCCGGGCGTGTGGGTGCTGATCGGGGACGCCGAACTGGACGAGGGCAGCAACCACGAGGCGATCGCCTTCGCCGGGCCCGCCGGGCTCGAGCGGCTGCACACCGTGGTGATCGACAACTCCTCCGCCAGCCACGCCCGGCCCGGCGGGATCGCGGCCCGGTTCGAGGCCGCGGGCTGGTCCGCGGTGACCGTCGACGGGCGGGACCACGAGGCCCTGTACGCCGCGTTCACCGCCCCGCATCCGGGGCGCCCGCACGTGGTCGTCGCCCGTGTCGAGCCGAAGAGCGCCTGATCCCTCCCGTCCGTTCCGTGGAACGCAAGAAACCCAGTGAAAGGTCCATCGTCATGGACACCATGCGTGACCGTTTCGCCCCTGTCGTCTCCCGGCTGCTGGACGAGGACCCGCGGGTCGCGGTCGTCCTCGCCGAGATCGGCAAGGACGGCTTCGCCGAGGCCCTGCGCCGGCATCCGGACCGGGTGATCAACGTCGGCATCCGCGAGCAGCTGCTGGTGGGGTCGGCCGCCGGACTGGCGCTCACCGGGCTCAGGCCGGTCGTGCACACCTTCGCCAGTTTCCTCGTGGAGCGGCCCTTCGAGCAGGTCAAACTGGACTTCGGGCACCAGGACACCGGGGCGGTGCTGGTGAGCGCGTCCGCCTCCTTCGACTGGCCGGCCGGCGGCTACACCCACATGGCGCCCGGCGACGTGGCGCTGCTCGACACCCTGGACGGCTGGACCGTACACGTCCCCGGGCATCCCGACGAGGCCGAGACGCTGCTGCGGCGCGCGGTCGCCGCGGGGGACGACAAGGTGTACGTCCGGCTCAGCGTGCAGGCCAACCGGCAGGGGCTTGCGGTCGACGGGGAGCACTTCCGCACGGTCCGCGAGGGGCGCGCCGGTGTGGTCGTCGCCGTCGGGCCGGTGCTGGACGCGGTGCTCGCCGCCACGCAGGACCTGGACGTGACCGTGCTGTACGCGACGACCGTGCGGCCCCTCGACGCGGCCGGGCTGCGCCGGGCCACGGAGGCGGCGGGCACGGACGTCGTGCTCGTGGAGCCGTACCTCGCGGGGACGTCGACGGCCGCCGTGAGCGAGGCCCTGGCCGATGTGCCGCACCGGGTGCTCGCGCTCGGCGTCGGCCGCCGTGAGCTGCGGCGGTACGGCACGATCGAGGAGCACGTGGCCGCGCACGGTCTCGACGCACGGAGCCTGCGGGAGCGGATCGGCGGGTTCGTGGGCGTGGGGCGGGCGTCCGTACGGGCTTGACCCGTACGGACGGCTCAGGGCGCGGCCGGCGGCTACGCGCTCCCGGCCCCCTGCTTCAGTGCGTGTGCGCCTGGCCGTCGGCCCGCACCAGCCCCCGTATCGCGGGGACCGCGAGCAGGGCCGCCGCCACGGCCAGGCTGGTCGCGGCGGACACCAGGAGGACGTGATCGGCGCCCAGGGCGCCGGCCGCGGGGCCCGCGAGGGCCTGGCCCACGGGCATCATCGCGAGGGAGCCGGCCACGTCGTAGGCGTGGATGCGGTTGAGGACGTCGGACGGCACCTGGGTCTGCACGCTGGTCGCCCACATCACGCCCCAGAACGACAGTCCGGCCCCGGCCACCGCCGCCCCGGCCGCCATGGCCGGCACGCCGAGTCCGGCGCCGACGGCCGCCGGGAAGCCGAAGAAGGCGAACAGGGCGAACGCGCCGGCCCGCAGCATGCGGCGGGGGCGCAGTCTGAGGGCGAGCAGGCCGCCGACGACCGTGCCGGCGCCGAGGGCCGAGTTGACCAGGCCGTAGGCGCGGGGACCGTGCTGCTGGACCACCTCGGTGGCCACCAGCGGGACCGTCGGCCCCCATACGGCGATCATGTACACGCACCACACCGCGATCACGCCCCACAGCCAGGTCCGCGACCGGAACTCCCGCCAGCCTTCGACCAGGTCGGCCCGGAAGGCGCGCAGGCCGGGACCGGTGGTGCGGGCGCCCTCGGGAAGCGGGGGCAGTCTGAGCAGCAGCAGGCACAGCGCGCTGACGGCGTAGGTGGCGGCGTGTGCGGCGAACACACCGCCGGGCGAGGCGAAGCCGACCAGGAGGCCGGCGACGGCCGGGCCCGCGAGCTGCGCGGCCGACTCGGCGATGCGGACGGCTCCGTTGGCGCCCTGGACGTCGGTGGCGAGCCGGGGCACCGTACTGGCCACCCCCGGCTGGAAGACGGCACCGGCCACACCGTTGACGACACCGATGACGCAGATCTGCCACAGGACCACCTGCCCGGCGAAGAACAGGCCGGCGGCGAGGGACTGGGCGACGAGCCGGACCAGGTCGGCGCCGATCATCAGCCTGCGGGTGCTGAACCGGTCCGCGATCACCCCGCCGAAGACGACGAGTCCGGCGAAGGCGGCGGCCGTGGAGGCCATGGCGAGGCCGACCGCACCCACACCGTACCCGTGCTCCAGCAGACCGGCGGCGAGGGCCACGGGCAGCATGGTGTCGCCGAGGCGGGCGACGGCCCGGGCGACGAAGAAGAGGCCGAAGTCCCGCGACCAGACGGCCGGGGCCGCGGGACCGGCGCCGGTCCTGCGCCCGGCCCGGGCAACAAGGTCTCGCCGTGCGTCCGTACCGGTCACTCCTGCACTCCCCTGCCTGCCCCCGGGCATACCCGCCGCGCGGGATCATGCCACGCCGTCCCCGTGCCCGCCGAGGGGTTTTCAGCGGCCGCCGGGCAGGCCCAACTCGGGGTAGGCGTCCAGGAGTCGGGGCGGGGCGGCCTGGCGCCAGGAGTCGGCGAGGATGTCGCGCAGCTCGCCCTCGCCCTCCAGGGCGGCGAGTCTCGCTCTCACCCAGGCGAACTGGGCCTCGTGGCCGGCGATCCAGAACTTCCTCGGCTCGGCCATGACCAGTTCGTCGCGCTCCTCCTTCGGACAGCGCACGGCGATGGACGTCTCGTCCTCCGGGAGCGTGGCGAACATCTTCCCGGCCACCCGGAACGTGGGCATGCTCCAGGCGACCTTCTCCGTGGTGTCCGGCAGGGACAGGGCGATTCGGCGTACGTCTTCGGCATCCGGCATGCCACGCACGGTAGCCCCTGCCACTGACAGTCACCCCGCCGCCGGCCCTGCTGCCCCGGCGGTCACCGGGCGAGGGGACCCACCCGCTTGTAGTAGAGGGTCGTCGGGCGAAGCGTGCCGGACGGGTCCGCCGCGTAGTCGGGGATGGTGCCGGCCGCGGTCCAGCCGGCCGAGCGGTACAGGTGCTCGGCGGGGCTGCCGGTCTCGGTGTCCAGGTGGAGGAGGGTGATGCCGGTGGCGGCGGCCGCGTGCTCGGCTGTGGTGAGGAGCCTGCGGCCGAGGCCCTGCCCGCGCGCGGAGCGGTGCACCATCAGCTTCACGAGTTCGGCGCGGTGGCGGCTGTTCGGCTTGTCGGGCAGGGTCAGGCTCACCGTGCCCGCGACGCGGTCGGTGCCGTCCACGGCCACCCACACCGCCAGCCGGCCGGCCGCCACCGCGCCGGCTCGCTCCCGCCACCAGGCGGCTGCCTCGGCCCGCCCGAGCGGTGCGAGGAAGCCGACGGAGGCGCCCCCGGCCACGGTCTCGGCCAGCAGATCGGCCAACTCGGCGCTGCCGTCCCGCACTTGAGCGTCGCTCCAGCGCAGCACCCTCATGGCCGGACCACCGCCAGCACATAGCGCGCCTCTTCGGGTCCGGCGCAGCGGAACCTCGTCGGTCCGAAGACGCGCATCCGCAGGCAGTCGCCGGCGTCGAGGCGGTGGCCCGTGTCGCCGACGGTCACCTCCAGCGCGCCGTCGAGGACCCACAGGTGCTGCTCCAGGCCGGGCACGGGCGGGCGGTCGTACGCGATGTCGGCGCCCGGGGTGAGCCGGCCCTCGACCAGTTCGCCGCGCAGGCCGGCGTGCGGCGGGGACACGGACCGGCGGACGAAACCGGAGGCGCGGTCCTGCCACACCTGCTGCTCGGCCGCCCGTACCAGCGGGGCGGGCTCGGCCTCGACCTCGCTGAGCAGCTGGGACATGGTGCGTCCGTAGACATGGCACAGGCGGTTGAGGAGGGCCGCGGTGGTGCTGATCTCGGCGCGCTCGGCCCGGGACAGGGTCGACCTGCTCACCGAGCTGCGCTCGGCCAGCTCGCCCAGGGACCAGCCGTGCTCGGCCCGCAGGGCGGCCAGCCGGGCACCGATCCGGGCGTCGACGGGGTCGGGACCTTCGATTCTCATATCCGGCACGCTATCCCGCATATGAGACGGCCTTGTTACGGAAGGCTCACGCCTGCACCGCCGCCTCCCCCAGGGCCTCCAGCACCTGGCGGATCAGCGGGTGTCCCTCGGCTCCGCGCCGTACGGCCGCGAAGACCCTGCGGGTGGGGGCCACGCCGTCGACGGGCCTGACGACCACACCGGTGAGGTCCATGCCGCGCAGGGCCGAGCGCGGCACGAGGGCCACGCCGGCGTCGGCCGAGGCCAGGGCGACGACGGCGCGGAAGTCATCGGAGGAGTGTTCGAGGCGGGGCTGGAACCCGGCGCTCTCGCAGGCGAGGACGACCACGTCGTGGCACGGGTTGCCGGGGTACGGGCCGATCCACACGTCCTTGGCCAGCTCGGCGAGCGGCACCTCGGGGGCGTCGGCGAGACGGTGGCAGACCGGTACGACCGCGTCGAACGGCTCGGCGTACAGCGGCACGTGGGTGAGCCGGGGGTCGTCGGCGGGCGGGGCGCCGCGGTACTCGACGGCGACGGCGACATCCACCTGCCGGTCCAGGACCATGGGCAGGCTGGCGTCGCCCTCGGCGTCCTGGACGCGGATGCGTATGCCGGGCGCCGAGGCCGAGAGGCGGGCCACGGCGGGCGCCACCACCTGGGCGATGCCCGTCGCGAAGGCTGCCACGGTGACCGTCCCGGCCTCCCCCGAACCGTAGGCGGCCAGTTCCGCCTCGGCCCGCTCCAGCTGCGCGAGCACCGCGTTGGTGTGGCTGAGCAGGATCTCGCCGGCCGGGGTGAGCCGGACGCCCTTGGCGCTGCGCTCGACCAGGCGGTGGCCGGTCTCCTGCTCCAGGGCCGTCAGCTGCTGGGAGACGGCGGACGGGGTGAGATAGAGCGCGGCTGCCGCCGCCGTGACCGTGCGGTGGTCGGCCACCGCACGGAGGATGTGGAGCCGCCGCGCTTCGATCATGCGAGCAATTATCTCAAGCCGTCCGCGGCGGCCGGGGCTCGACCCGGCCGCGCCGATCAGGCCTCCAGCTCCGCCCGGGCTGCCACGAACGCGTCCACGGCACGGTTGACGTCCTCGGTGGAGTGCGCGGCGGACAGCTGGACCCGGATACGGGCCTGGCCCTGCGGGACGACCGGATAGGAGAAGCCGATCACGTACACGCCCCGCTCCAGCAGCAGTTCCGCCAGGCGGGCCGCCTTGGCCGCATCGCCGATCATGACGGGCGCGATGGCGTGGTCGCCGGGAAGGATGTCGAAGCCCTCCTCGGTCATCCGGCTGCGGAACAGCGCGGTGTTCTCGGCGAGCCGCACGCGCAGGTCGTCGGCCGACTCCAGCAGGTCGAGGACCTTCAGCGAGGCGGCGGCGATCACGGGCGCGAGGGTGTTGGAGAACAGGTACGGGCGGGAGCGCTGGCGCAGCAGGGCGACGATCTCGGCGCGGGCGGCGACGTAGCCGCCGGAGGCGCCGCCGAGCGCCTTGCCGAGGGTGCCGGTGATGATGTCGACGCGGTCCATGACGCCGTGCAGCTCGGGGGTGCCGCGACCGCCGGGGCCGACGAAACCGACGGCGTGCGAGTCGTCGACCATGACCATCGCGTCGTAGCGGTCGGCGAGGTCGCAGATCTCGCCGAGCGGGGCCACGTAGCCGTCCATGGAGAAGACGCCGTCGGTGACGATCAGACGGCGGCGCGCGTCCTGCGCCTCCTTGAGCCTGGCCTCCAGGTCCGCGAGGTCCCGGTTGGCGTAGCGGAAGCGGCGGGCCTTGGACAGGCGGATGCCGTCGATGATGGAGGCGTGGTTGAGGGCGTCGGAGATCACCGCGTCCTCCTCGCCGAGCAAGGTCTCGAAGACACCGCCGTTGGCGTCGAAGCAGGAGGAGTACAGGATCGTGTCCTCCTGGCCGAGGAACGCGGACAGCCGCGCCTCCAGCTCCTTGTGCACGTCCTGGGTGCCGCAGATGAAGCGCACGGAGGCCATGCCGTAGCCCCAGCGGTCCAGCGCCTCGTGGGCGGCCGCGATCACCTCGGGGTGGTCGGCGAGGCCGAGGTAGTTGTTGGCGCAGAAGTTGAGGACCTCGCCGGGGCGGCCGCCGGCGGTGACGTTGACGGTCGCGGACTGCGGGCTGCCGATGACCCGCTCGGGCTTGTGCAGACCGGCGGCACGGATCTCGTCGAGGGTGGCGCGCAGGTCGTCACGGACAGAGGTGAACATGAGGAAGCTCCTAAAGCTGTACGAGAGTTACGCAGTCCAGTCGAGGATGACCTTGCCGCCCGTGCCGCTCGCCGCGTCGGCGAAGGCCGCCTCGAAGTCGCGGTAGCCGTACCGGCCGGTGATCACGGGGGCGAGGTCCAGGCCGCCCTCCAGCAGGACCGACATCGCGTACCAGGTCTCGAACATCTCCCGGCCGTAGATGCCCTTGATGGTGATCATCGAGGTGACGATCCGGGCCCAGTCCACCGCGAATTCCTGGGACGGCAGGCCGAGCATGGCGATCCGGCCGCCGTGCGTCATGTTGGCGATCATGTCCCGCATGGCCTCGGCCCGCCCGGACATCTCCAGGCCGATGTCGAAGCCCTCGCGGAGGCCCAGCTCCCGCTGGCCGTCGGCGATCGAGGTCCGGGAGACGTTCAGGGCGAGGCTGACGCCGATCTTGCGGGCGAGGTCCAGTCGCTCCTCGCTGACGTCGGTGATGACGACGTTGCGGGCGCCGGCGTGCCGGGCCACGGCGGCGGCCATCAGGCCGATCGGGCCCGCGCCGGTGATCAGGACGTCCTCGCCGACCAGCGGGAAGGACAGCGCGGTGTGCACGGCGTTGCCGAACGGGTCGAAGATCGCGGCGACGTCCAGGTCGACGGGGATGCGGTGCACCCAGACGTTGGAGGCGGGCAGCGCGACGTACTCGGCGAAGGCGCCGTCCCGGCCGACGCCGAGACCGACGGTGGCCCGGCACAGGTGGCGGCGGCCGGCCAGACAGTTGCGGCACTTGCCGCACACCAGGTGGCCCTCGCCGCTGACCCGGTCGCCGACCCGGATGTCGGCGACGTCCCGGCCGATCTCCACGACCTGGCCGACGAACTCGTGCCCGAGCACGAGCGGCGTGCGGATGGCCTGCTGAGCCCAGCCGTCCCAGGCCCGGATGTGCAGGTCGGTGCCGCAGATACCGGTCCGCATGACCTTGATCAGCACATCACCGGGGCCGATGACGGGCTCGGGTACGTCCGCGAGCCAGAGCCCGGGCTCCGCCTTCTCCTTGACCAGCGCCTTCATCGGTACGGCTCCCTGGGGGTGAGGTCCCGACCACAGGCATGCCGAAGAAGCCCGCACCGGGTCAGAGGGGTGGAATCACCCTGCAATCTGCCGTATGCGCGGGCCGGGGTCCATCGAGCTTTTCTTAACCACCGCCTCAGCTTTCCTTCACGCCTCCCGGATCCACACCGCGTCCCGTCCCTGGAACGCCTCAGATCGGCAGCCCGTCGTCCGCGGACCGTTCGATGCGTACGGCGAGTTCGGCGGCCAGTGCCTTGATGGTCTCCAGCCCCGTCCGCCCCCAGGCCCGGGGCGCGACGTCGGCGGCGCACACGGTGCCGAGCGGCATGCCGGAGCTGTCGATGAGCGGGGCGCCGAGATACGAGCGGATGCCGTACTCGTCCACGACCGGATTGCCGGCGAAGCGGGGATAGTCGCGGACGTCCTCCAGCACCAGGGCCTTTCGGCGGACCACCACATGGGGGCAGAAGCCATGGTCACGCGGCATGACACGCCCCACCTCGGGCCTGCTGCCGTCCTCCCGGACCACCGGCGCCGTCAGCGGGATGCACAGGCCCGCGAAGAACTGGTGGTCCTCACCGATGAAGTTGACCATGGCGTACGGCGCCCCCGTGAGCCGGGCGAGATGGTCCGCGAAGGCGTCCAGGGCGGGTTCGGGCCGCTGCCCCAGGCCGAGTCTGTGCAGTCTGCAGATGCGGGCGGGGGCCTCCTTGTCCTCGGGGGTGAGCAGCAGACCCCGGACCGGACGGGACGGCTCGTAGCTCATGGCCGGGCTCCGGCGCTGTGGGCGTGTCTCATGGGGCGGCTCCATGGGAGGTGTGGCTGGGTCACATGTGGGCGCCGTGGCTCGGTGTCGGCGCGGGGGCGTGGGCGATGAGGTGGCGTACGAGAGTGAGCAGGGTCTGCACACCGGAGCTGGAGATGCGGGCGTCGCAGCGGACGACCGGGATCCCCGGGTCGAGGTCGAGGGCCGCGCGCACCTCCTCCGGGTCGTAGCGGAAGCCGCCGTCGAACTCGTTGACGGCGACGATGAAGGCGAGGCCGCGCTCCTCGAAGAAGTCCACCGCCGCGAAGCACTCCTCCAGGCGGCGGGTGTCGGCGAGGATGACCGCGCCGAGCGCCCCTTCCGACAGCTCGTCCCACATGAACCAGAACCGCTCCTGCCCCGGCGTGCCGAACAGGTACAGGACGTGCTCCGGATCGAGGGTGATCCGGCCGAAGTCCATGGCGACCGTCGTCTCGACCTTGTTCTCGATGCCGTCGAGGTTGTCCGTGGCGGCGCTGACCGTGGTGAGCAGTTCCTCGGTGCTGAGCGGGGCGATCTCGCTGACCGCTCCCACGAAGGTGGTCTTGCCGACCCCGAACCCGCCCGCCACCAGGATCTTGAGGGCGGTCGGGAACGGGTCAGAGCTGTCGTCGTAGTCCATCGAGCACTGCCTCCAGCAGAGACCGGTCAGTGGGGTTGTGGTGGAACGCGGGGGGCTTGGTGGTCAGCGCCCCGCAGTCGACGAGGTCCGAGAGCAGCACCTTGGTGACCACGGCGGGCAGTTTCAGATGCGCGGCCACCTCGGCCACCGAGACGGGCGCCCGGCACAGGTCGAGTGCCTGGGCGTGCTCGGGGCCGAGGTAGCCGAGCGGGGTGACGCCGGTGACCATCACCTGCGACATCAGATCGAGGGCGATGCTGGGCTTGGTGCGGCCGTTGCTCACCGTGAACGGGCGCACCAGCCGCCCGGCCGCGTCGTCGAGCCACGGTCCGTCGCCGGCTGCGGCCACGGTCAAGGCCTCATCGCCGTGGAATCGACGGCGTGCTGCCGGGGTGCGGTCACCAGGTACGGGCGGACGCTCTTGACCAGCATCGCCATCTCGTAACCCAGCACGGCGGCGTCGGCCTCGCGGCCGGCGAGCACGGCGAGGCAGGTCCCGGAGCCGGCGGTGGTGACGAACAGCAGCGTCGAGTCGAGTTCGACGACGACCTGACGGACGTCCCCGCCGTCACCGAACCGGACGCCCGCGCTGCGGCCGAGGGAGTACAGGCCCGAGGCCAGGGCCGCCATGTGGTCGGCGCTGTCGGCATCGAGGCCGTGCACGGACTTCACCAGTCCGTCGCAGGACAGGAGCACCGCGCTGGAGGTGTGCGGTACGCGCTGCACGAGGCCGCTCAGCAGCCAGTCGAGGTCGGATACCTGGGCGGTCGGCGCATCGCTGGCCATGGTGGATCGACTCCTTGAGGTACGAACGTCTACGGGAGCGCTGGGGGTGGGGGTGAGTACGGGACTGATGAGGGTGGTCATCCGGCCGGTGCGCTCCCGTCGGACCGGCCGATGCCCTCGGATGCGGGCGCGTGGGCGTGCGTGTGGGGTATGGGCGCTGGGGCCAGGGGGTTCGGCCCGCCTATGGGGTTCGCGCCCATGGAGTCGGCGCCCAGGGGGCCCCTGTCGCCATGTGTTGGGCCCACCTGGGGCGAGGCCGTGGCCGGTGCCCTGTGCGCCGGGCCCGCGGAGCCCGCGTTCCGGGAGTCCATGTACGCGGACTCCATGTGCGCAGACTCCATGTACGCGGAATCCATAGGCGCGGAATCCATGTGTCCAGGCGCCCTGTGTGTGAAGTCCGCACTCGGCGAATCCCCGTACGCCGACTCCATGTTCTGCTGTGCCTCGGCGAGCCCGATCCCGCGCTGGAAGGCCGCCATCAGGCCGGGGTCGTGCCCTGCGACGACGTCGCCGTCCTGGCGGGGAGCCGGGCCGCCGCGCAGTTGGGGAACGATGTGCTCCTGGGCCCGTCGGCGGGGCAGTTGGGGCTTGCCCATGGTGCCGCGGACCGCGCCGCTGCGCGGGACGGGCAGGGTGCCGGCGTGGGCCTCGACCGCGGGCCGGTCCTCCGCGCTGATGCCGGGCAGGGCCTCGGCCGGGTTGGCCCGCTGCTCATGGGAGCCGCGCACGGGGAGCGGTGGCGGTGAGCCCGCCTCGTGCGTACGCCCGCTCTCCGCGCCCCCGTTCGGGACACCCTCGCCCCTGGCGGCGCCGCTCCGTCCGGACCCGCGCTGCGCGTGCCGCCGCCGACCGCCGGCCTGGCCCTGTCCGGCCCCGCCCTGCCCGCCGGCCCGCTCCTCGGCCCCTGCACCGCCTGCACCGCTCGCACCGGCGTTGCCGCCCAGGCGCGCTCCGGCCTCGGCTCCCGGTCGGCTCTCCGCGGCCCCGGCGTCTGCGGCGGCACCCCGCGCTCCGGCGAGCGATCCTGCTGTTCCCCCGCTCCGGTCCGGGACCCTGTTGCCGGACTGAACCACCCCAGAGCCATGCGGGAGTTGGGGTGAGGCCACCGCCAACTGTCCGGTCGCCGCCGGGACCTGGGACGGGGACACGGATCCGTGGACCGCCGGTGCCTGCGCGGGCACCGAACCCAACAGGGCCTGCGGGACCACGAGTACGGCCTGCACACCGCCGTAGATGTTGGTCTGCAGCCGCACGGTGATGCCATGGCGCCGGGCGAGCTGGGAGACGACGTAGAGACCGATACGGCCGTCGGCCAGCAGGCTCGCGACGTTGACCTGGTCGGGGTCGGCGAGCAGTGCGTTCATCTTGTTCTGCTCGCCGACCGGCATGCCGAGTCCGCGGTCCTCGACCTCCACGGCGAGCCCGGAGGTGACGAGGTTGGCGCGGAGCAGCACCTGGGTGTGCGGGGCGGAGAACACCGTGGCGTTCTCGACGAGTTCGGCGAGCAGGTGGATGACGTCGGCCACGGCGTGGCCGCGCAGTTCGCCGTCGATGGGCGGCACCAGCTTGACCCGGGAGTACTGCTCGACCTCGGCGATGGCGGAGCGCAGCACCTCGGTCATGCTCACCGGGTTGCTCCACTGCCGGCGGGAGACGGCGCCGCCGAGCACGGCGAGGTTCTCGGCGTGCCGCCGGATGCGGGTGGCCAGGTGGTCGACGTGGAAGAGACCCTTGAGCAGGTCGGGGTCCTCGATCTCGTTCTCGAGGTCGTCGAGGATCGAGATCTCCCGGTGCACCAAGGACTGGAGCCGCCGCGCGAGGTTGACGAAGACCTCGAGCTTCTGCTCGCTGCCCGCCTGGCTGGAGAGCTGGGCGGCTTGCACGACGGCGGTGACGGCGCCGTCGTACGCGCGGGCGAGGTCGGCGGCGAGCAGCTCGAAGTCGTCGGCGTCCCCGGGCGGCCGACGGCGCTGCCCCCGCTGCGGCGGGGTCTCGCCGCGGCGCAGTGCCTCGACGAGGGCACGCAGATCGGCCTCGCCCCGGGCGGCGCTGCGCCGCAGGGCGCCGAGGCGCTCGCTCACCACGCGGGCGGCGCGGTCCGCGGCGACGGCGGCGATCAGGATGCCCGCGACGGTCACCGCGACCGCTCCGGCGAGCACGGCCCACAAGGTGAGGCCGGGGCGTGTGCCGGTGGAGCGGATGCTGAACAGCACCGCCGCGCTGGCGCTGAGCGCGACCGCGACGGGCGGGAGCACGGCGAGTCGCATGAGCTGGGGCCGTATGTGCGTCTCGGGCAGTGCGGGAGCGGGTCGGGCGACCGGTCGTCCGTGCCGTCCGCCCTCACGGCGGTCGGCGCGGGCGGCCGGTGCACGGAGGTGAGACATCTGCGTCCTCGTACTGGTCCGTCGGGCTGCCATCCGGACACTCACAGTAGTCGCCTGCGCATCATGTGCGGTGGGCAGTTGACAAAGTCACCCGGAGAGGGTCCCGCTCTGGTATGAGGCTTCGTACGACAGACCGATAACCGTGCAGCATCGGTTCGACCAACCCGAAAAAGATCGATACGACCTGGTCAAAAGCGGTCAGTCAAAAGGTGAAGGGATCTGGGGGTTCACGCCCCTCCCGACCCCGCCGCGCGCACCCGTCACCCGACCGGGGTCCGCCCGCCGCTGTCACCGGGCCACCCGAGCCGCCCGCGCCGCCGGCAGTCCACACGGCGGAAATGTCACACAGAGTATTGGCCTTGGCCTTGACTCAAGGCGGCAGCCCGGCCCGTCACACTTCCTCGTGCGCCGGGCTGCGTGCGGTCGACGTCAGCGGTCACCCGCGAAGTCGAGATCGCCCGCCCGCTCCTCGGCGGGGGCCTCCACCGGCTTCGGCCGACGCCACGGTCGCGCGATGGGGCTCGACACGGTCCGCCACCAGGGCTGCACCGGGAGGTCACCGGCAGGCTCGAAGGGCTCGCCCGGGCGGGGCAGTGCCACCGCCTGGCCGGCCTCCTCGGCGGCGTCCTTGGTCCACTCGCCGGGTTCGGCCCAGGCGTGCGGGGCGAGGTTGAAGGTGCCCCAGTGGATCGGCAGCAGCACGCCGTGCGGGACACCGCCCTGGAGGTCGAGGTGAGCACGCAGGCCTTCCTCGGGAGTCATGTGGATGTCGGGCCAGAACTCGCTGTACGCGCCGATCTGGATCATCGTGGCGTCGAACAGGCCGTGGTCCGCGCCGATCTCCGTGAAGCCCTCGAAGTAGCCGGTGTCACCGCTGTGGTAGATCCGGTGCTCCTCGCCGGCGACCACCCAGGACGCCCACAGGGTGTGCTGGGTGTTGCGCAGGCCGCGGCCGCAGAAGTGGCGGGCCGGGGTGGCGGTGAGAGTGAGTCCGCCGATCTTGGCGGACTCGTGCCAGTCGAGCTCGCGCAGCCGGTCCGGGGACACGCCCCAGTGCTCGAGGTGGGCGCCGACACCGAGCGGTACGGCGAACACGGTGTCCGTGCCGGCCAGCCCCTTGATCGTGGGCATGTCCAGGTGGTCGTAGTGGTCGTGCGAGATGACCACCACGTCGACCGGGCCCAGCGCGGCCAGCGGCAGCGGCACGGGGTGCAGCCGCTTGGGCCCGGCGAAGGGGAACGGGGAGCAGCGCTGGCCCCAGACGGGGTCGAACAGGACGCGGTGCCCGTCGATCTCCACGAGCACGCTGGAGTGGCCCATCCAGGTGACCCGCAGACCCGTGACGGGCGGTTTGGCGAGGTCGGCCAGGGTGGTGGCGTGCACCGGGACGGTGCCGCGCGGGGCGCGCAGGGGCCTGATGTCCTTGTCGAAGAACACCTTGGCGAAGTCCACCATGGAGCCGGCGGGCCGGGTGCGGGCGGTGCCGCCGGGGTTCTGGAAGACGCCGTCCTTGAAGTGGGGGGAGCGGCGGATGCGGGTGAGGCGCTCACCGCGCGGTTCCGCGCCGAAGGCCTCGGGCTGAAGCACGCCGAGCCCGAAGCTCTGGGAACGCAAACCGGTCACGGTACCTCCAGGTGGAGTCGCTGAGGCCGTCCATTATGGTCGGCCCCTCCGACAGTCCGGCGCGGGTGCGTCACAGCCGGGCGTCCGGCACACGGTGCTGACACCGATTCCGCACGTTGACACGTCCCCCGCCCCCTCCGAATACTGACTCACGATTCAGTAATCGTCACCGGGAGATCCCATGACCGCCCCCCTGATGTCGCTCGTCTGGACCGACCACATCACCGGCCGCCGGGGTTTCCTGGTCGTCGACCGGCTGGTGCGCGGCGTGGCCAGCGGCGGGCTGCGGATGCGGCCCGGCTGCACTCTGGAGGAGGTCGCCGGGCTCGCCCGCGGCATGACGATGAAGGAGGCCCTGCACTACAACCCCGAGGGCCGCTACGTCCCCCTGGGCGGCGCCAAGGGCGGCATCGACTGCGATCCGCAGGCCCCGGAGGCGTACGGGCTGCTCGTGCGCTACCTGCGTGCCATGCGGCCGTACATCGAGAGTCTCTGGACCACCGGTGAGGACCTGGGCCTCTCCCAGGACCTGGTGGACCGCGCGGCCGCCGAGGCGGGCCTCGTCTCTTCCGTCCAGGCCGTGTACCCGCTGCTGGACGACGAGACGGCGGCCCGGACGCGACTCTCGGACGCCTTCGCGGTCGAGGTCGACGGGATCGGCCTGGACGAGCTGGCGGGCGGCTGCGGGGTCGCCGAGTCGGTGCTGGCGGCCCTCGACCGGGCGTCGGTGCCGTACCGGGGCACCCGGGTGGCGGTGCAGGGCCTGGGCACGATGGGCGGGGCCACGGCCCGCTTCCTCGCGCGCGCGGGGCTCACCGTGGTGGCCGTGGCCGACATCAAGGGGACCCTCGCCAACCCGGAGGGTCTGGACGTCGAGACGCTGCTGGCCGCGCGGGACGCGTACGGCACCGTCGACCGCTCGGTGCTGCGCCCCGGCGACCGGGAACTGCCCGGTGACGCGTGGCTGTCCGCCGACGCGGAGGTGCTGGTGCCGGCGGCGGTGTCGTACGCGATCGGCACCGCCGAGCAGGAGCGGATCACCGCCCGCTGGATCGTCGAGGCCGCCAACATGCCCGTCCTGCCCGAGGCGGAGGCGCTGCTGGCCGCGCGCGGGGTGACCGTGCTGCCGGACGTGGTGGTGAACTCCGCCACGAACGCCTGGTGGTGGTGGACGCTGTTCGGCGACATCGGCCCGGACGCCGACGAGGCGTTCGCGCACATCCGCCGCTCGATGCGCGCCCTGGTCGGCCTGATGCTCACCCGGGCCGAGACCGACGCGACGACCCCGCGCGCCGCCGCCCACGCCCTGGTGACGGACCGCCTCCCGGTGATCGCGGAGCGCTTCGGGTGGTACCGCTGACGGGGGCCGGGCGGCCCTCCGGCCCGGTGCGCGAAGTGGCCTGGGGAACCAGGCCGTTTCGGCACCGGTCCGGCCGACGGACTAGGGTGACCGCGTGGCGAGAGTGCGGTTGAGCGTGGCGGAGCGGCGGGAGGAGCTGCTGCGGGCCGCCATCGAGCAGATCGAGACGCGGGGCGTGGCGGCGGTCAGGATCGCCGACGTGGCCTCCGCGCTCGGTGTGAGCAACGCGCTGGTGCTGTACCACTTCTCGACGAAGGAAAGGCTCGTCGCTGCCGCCTTCGCCTACGCGGCCGAGGGCGACCTCGCGCATCTGCGGGGGCTGCTGGGGCGGCGGACCTCCGCGCTGCGCCGGCTGCGGGCGGCCGTGCGCTGGTACGCGCCCACGGGCTCGGCCAAGGGCTGGCGGTTGTGGATCGAGGGATGGGCGGTGGCGCTGCGCGAGCCCGCCCTCCGAGAGGTCACCCGGGACCTGGACCGGCAGTGGAAAGCGGCGATCACCGAGGTCATCGCGGAGGGCGTGGCAGCGGGCGAGTTCGTGTGCGCCGACCCCGCCGGGGCGGCCCTGCGGCTCACCGCGCTCCTCGACGGGCTCGCGGTGCAGCTGACGTCGTACCCGGGCTCGGTCCCGCGGTCCCGGGCGCAGCAGTGGGTGGACGAGGCCCTGGCCCGGGAACTCGGGCTGCGGCGGGAGACGTTGACCGAGCGGGAGCGGTGAACCGTCCGGCAGGGGCGAGCCGTCACACGGGCGCGCCCCGCACCGCCGGCTCGCGGTACGGGGCACGGGCGGCGGTGGTCAGGCCACCGACGCGATCCGCATCTTGATGTCGTCCGGCGACAGGGTGCCCTTCGCCGTCACATGGTCCCCGGAGGACTCGCCCCGCAGTCGGCGTCCGATCCACGGGACCAGGTACTCGCGGGCCCAGTGGACGTCGTCGCGGCGGATCTCCAGGGTGCCCCGGGGCGGGAGCGGCGGCCAGGGCTGCTCCGGATCGGCCGGGATCTGCAGACCGAGAGCCTGGCCGGCGCGCAGCGCCACGCGCGTGTGTCCCTCGGGTGAGAGGTGGAGCCGGTCGTCGTCCCAGGCCCGGCGGTCCTGGACGGACTTCAGGGACCACAGGTCGAGCACGGGACAGCCGTACCGGTCGGCGATGGCTCGGACGTGCCCGTTGTAGGTGGCGATCTTGCCGCGCAGATGCTTGAGCAAGGGGACGCCACGGGTGTCGAATCCGGTGGTCACGAGCACCGTGCCCGCGGCCTCGGTGAGCTGGGCCACGGCCCGCTCGAAGCGCTCGGCCACCTCGTCCGGGTCGGTGCCGGGCCGGATGATGTCGTTGCCGCCCGCACAGAAGGAGACCAGCTCCGGGGCGAGTTCGACGGCCTGCGGGAGTTGGTCGGCCACGATCTGGTCGAGCAGTTTTCCACGCACGGCCAGGTTGGTGTACGCGAAGTCGCCCTCGGGGCGCCGGTCGGCGAGCAGTACCGCGAACCGGTCGGCCCAGCCCACGAACGCCCCGTCGGGGCCGGGGTCGCCCACGCCCTCGGTGAAGCTGTCCCCCACCGCTACGTACGACCCGATCACTGATCTGTTGTCATTCTTCGAATCGTCTGCCACGTCGCACCATGATTCACCTTCGGATGTGACCTACGCGACCGTAGGCGGGGGTTGACGAACGGTGAGATGAGACACCCTTAAATTGTTTGCCAATCCAGGAATAGCGACGTCGTCAGGCGCGTTGGACGTGCGATTGTCATGCCGAAGGCCGGACCCGGGGATCGGGTCCGGCCTTCGACTGCGCGTCAGGCAGGCGGTTCTGGAGGAGGATCCAGGAAAAGGAGCCTCAGACGGCGACGCCGTGCGAGCGGAGATAGGCGACCGGGTCCACGTCCGAGCCGTAGTCGGGCGTGGTGCGGATCTCGAAGTGGAGATGCGGGCCGGTCACGTTGCCGGTGGCGCCGGACAGGCCGATCTGCTGGCCCGCGGTCACGGTCTGGCCGGCCGAGACGGAGAGCTGCGAGAGGTGCCCGTACTGGGCGTAGTAGCCGTCGTTCAGCTTGATGACGACCTGGTTGCCGTACGCGCCGCCCCACCCGGCGGAGACGACGGTGCCGGCGCCTACGGCCTTGAGGGAGGTACCGGTCGGGACGACGAAGTCGACGCCGGTGTGGTAACCGCTGGACCACATGCTGCCGGCCACGTGGTAGCCGGTGCCGACGGTGGCGCCGGCGACCGGGAGGGTGTAGCCGGTGGCCGGGGTGACGGCGGTCCCGGAAGCCTGGCGGGCCTGGGAGGTCTGCGCGGAGGCTTCGGAGCCGGAGGCCTTGGACACGGAGACCTTGGACACGGAGACCTTGGAGCCGGAGGCCTTGGAGCCGGAGGCCTTGGAGCCGGAGGCCTTGGACACTGAAGCCTGCGAGCCGGAGGGGCGCGAGGGCTGCGCGGGGGCGGAAGGCTCGGTGTGTGTCCGGGTGGCCTGCCCGCCGAGCGACAGCTTCAGACCCGGGTGGATCAGCGAGGGGTTCTCGCCGACCGCCTGCCGGTTGTCCTCGTAGAGCCGGTGCCAGCCGCCGCCGACGTGCTGCTGGCCGGCAATCTTCGCAAGCCAGTCGCCGGCCTTCACCGTGTAGCTGCGCACACCCGAATTCTGCTGCGCAGCCTTCTTCTCGGCCGCCTTTTCGACGGCGGGAAGGGACTGCACGGCCTTTCCGGAAACGGGCTGCGCGGTGGCGGCGTGCGCTCCGGCGGCGCCCATGAGCGGCAGCGCCAGCGCGGCGCCACCGGTTCCGGCGACGGCGATCGAGCGGGTGAAACGCCGGTTCTTGGGGCGTCGGTGCTTACCCTTTGCGGGCATGGCGCATTCCTCTCCGACGCCTGCGAGGTGAGCTGTCGGGTTCGGGCTGGAGCTGCCCGGCCGCGCGGTGCGCGGCTACACCCCCAGCCTGCCCCGGAGACCGGGACAGGCAGTCGTACCTGGCGGGTCCCCCGCTCCTGCCGAACACGGGTGAAGTGTGTGGGGACTCCGGGCGGCGGCAGGATTCGGCGTTCCGACCGGATTGGTGGCGAACGTAAGCGAGCAAGACGCACCCGGACAAGCAGCCGGTTCCCGGCGTTCCTGCTCCAGCTGATCGAATTCGGGAATTCACGGTCACCCTCCGTGAATTACCGCATCCTTCCTCTTTTCAAATTCCTTTGGCGATACGGGTATTACGTGGACATGACCCGCGACACTCGGTCACGAATATGACGCTCCTCACGCACCCCGTCCCCACGTTTCCTTATTCCAGAGCGAGTTGGAATGAAGGCTCCAATTCGGACAGAAGGTTCAGATACGGCGTAGCCGGAGAACCGTCGCATCCAGGTCACCCTTCAGTCCGGTGCGCAGCCCGTGATGGAGCAGGACGGCACCTCGGTGCACTTCGCCCGTTTCGCGGCATTCGTACGCTGCGGTCGGGTCGAGTCCGCGCAGCCGCACCGCCGGCACCGGCTCGCCGTAGCTCTGCGCCTGGAGGCAGGCGAGGACCACGCTCTCGCCCCCGAGGACGTACTGGACGGCGCTCAGGCCGCCGGTCGGGGGCCGCAGCCGGAAGAGGTCGCCGCGCTGGACGACCGGGCGGATCTCCTTGTACAGCTCCACCCACTCCCGGGCCTCGGCCAGCTCCGCGTCGGTCCACTCGGCGAGGTCGCCTCCGACGCCGAGCACCCCGGCCATCGAGCTGACGAAGCGGAACCGCAGCGAGCTGACCCGCCCGTTGAGCTGGGTGTTCGGGCTGTCCGTGACCCAGGCGGCCATGACCCGCGCGGGGTGGATCTGGCTGAAGCCGTGCTGGATGGCGAGCCGGTCGAGCGGGTCGGTGTTGTCGGAGGTCCACACCTGGTCGGTGCGGCTCAGCACGCCGAGGTCGATCCGGCCGCCGCCGCCCGAGCAGGACTCGAAGGCCACCCCGGGGTGAGCTGCGCGCAGCCGGTCCAGCAGGGCGTACAGGGCGCGGACGTGGTCGACCCACAGCCGCTGCGGGTACGGCTCGCCGGGCCAGCCCGCGTCGGTGAAGCAGCGGTTGAAGTCCCACTTCACATAGTCGATCGGGGCGCTGGACAGCAGCGCGTCCAGTTGCTCCCCCAGATACCCCTGGACGTCCTCGCGGGCAAGGTTGAGGACGAGCTGGTTGCGCAATTCCGTCCGCTTCCGTCCCGGTTCGTACTGCACCCAGTCGGGGTGGGCACGGTAGAGGTCGCTGTCGGGGTTGACCATCTCCGGCTCGACCCAGATGCCGAACTGCATGCCCAGGTCGTGCACCTGGTCGGCGAGGGGCTTGAGACCGTGCGGGAAGCGGTCGGGGTTGGGCGTCCAGTCACCGAGTCCGGCCCGGTCGCTGGTACGCGCACCGAACCAGCCGTCGTCCACGACGAACAGCTCGACGCCGATCCCGGCGGCGCGCCGGGCGAGGGCGGCCTGCTGCTCCTCGGAGATGTCGAAGTTGGTCGCCTCCCAGGAGTTGAACAGCACGGGCCGGTCCCGCTCCGCGTCCGGGATGACGTGTGCCCGCTGGTAGGCGTGCCAGGTGCGGCTGGCCCCGCCGAAGCCCCCGTCGCTCCACAGCCCCGCGAAGACGGGTGTGGTGTACGACTCCCCCGGCTGGAGCAGCAGCAGGCCCGAGTCGTCGTAGCCGGCGCCGCCGGTGATCTGCACGCGCGCATCGGGGAGTCGGGCGACGGCGATGCGCCAGGAGCCGGACCAGCCGAGCGCACAGCCGTAGACCTCGCCGCGCTCCTCGGTCGCGTCGGTGTCCAGCGCGACCCAGGGCAGGTGCTGGTGGCCGGTGTGGCCGCGACGGCTGCCGATGATCTTCTCGCCGTGGGTGAGAGGTGCGGTGGCGAGCAGGGACTCGGCGGCCCAGCGGCCGTGCAGCTGGGACAGCCGCCAGCCCTCGCGGTCGGGCAGGGTCCAGGTGGCGGCGTCGGCCCGCAGCAGCTCCACGCGCGCATGCCCGCCGTTCGCCACGGTCACCCAGCGCTCCACGACGTCCCCGCGCATCCGGTAGTGCAGGGTGACGGCCAGCCCGTCGTCGTCGAAGCGCAGCCGCAGCTCCTCGCCGTCGGCGCCGCCTGCACCGTCTGCGATGGAGTGCGACACGAAGTGCCACTCGGTGCCGCGTCGTTCCTCGGTGCGCACGGACAGGGCGGGGCGCACGAAGCGGGGGCCGCCCTCGACGGGGTACTCCTCGCGGCCGTCGAGCGGGGACTCGAAGGGCCAGTAGGCGGGCAGCGGGCTGACCGCCAGGGCCTCGGCGTCGGCGAGCGCGATCCGTGGTCCCCAGTGGAGGTGCAGCAGTTCGTCCGCGTCCGTGAGATGCAGCGCATAGCTGCTGGTGGGCCCCGACAGGAGCCACGTACGACCGTTTTCGGCGATGTCCACCATCGAGACCTCACAGGTGCCAACAGATCCGCTCAAGTGCCAACATCATCAAGGGCCGCGGACCCTGCTGACAATGCCTGTGGACAACTCATTGCCCGAGGAAATCGATGTCGTATGGTCGACAGCGTGCCCGTCGACGAGCCGCGCCGACGGGGCCTACCGGGAGGAGCCCCCGTGACGCAGCAGGTCCCGTCGACCGAGCCCGAGCTGGCCGGAGTGCGCAATTTCCGTGACGTGGGCGGACTGCCGACCGTGGACGGACGGCGGGTGCGCCCCGGAGTGCTGTTCCGCAGCGGTCACCTCGCGCACGCGACCGCGGCGGACGCGGCCTTCCTCACCACCCTGGACCTGCACACGATCTTCGACTTCCGCAACGCGGCCGACCAGAAGCTGGAGGGCCCGGACGTCGAGCTGCCCGGCGTGCGGAACGTGAACCTGCCGCTGAGCGACCCGGCGGACGGCGCCGAGTTCTGGAAGATGGTCCGCGAAGGCGACCTCGACCAGCTGCGCGGCATCCTCGCCGACGGCAAGGCGGCGGCCCGGATGACCGGCTCGTACCGCAGGATCGTCAAGGAGCGCACCGCCGAGCACTCCCGGGTGCTGCACGCGCTCGCCGAGGACAGCGTGCCCGCGCTGATGCACTGCGCTGCGGGCAAGGACCGTGCGGGCATCTCCATAGCCGTCACGCTCCTCGCCGTGGGCGTGGAGCGCGAGGCGATCGTCGCCGACTACCTGGAGTCCAACGCCAAGCACCGGCGCTACAAGGTCCGCCGCAACGGCAGCCCGGACACCGCGTACACACCCGAGGTGATGGAGCTGCTCGGCCCGCTCTTCGACGCGCGCGCCGAGTATCTGCAGGCGGCGTTCGAGAGCATCCACGAGACGTGGGGCGGCGTCGACACCTACCTGGAGCAGGGCCTCGGGCTCACCCCCGCGGCCCGCGAGCGGCTGCGGGAACGCCTGCTCGACTGACTCCGCCCAGCCCTTGGCCCGACTCCCCTCAGCCCTTGGCTCCGACCGCGAACAGCAGGTAGAGGAACGCGGCCAGGACGTGGCCGAGCGCGATGTAGATGATGAGACGGATCCACAAGGAGCGGGGGAACTTCTCTTCGATGTCTCTCATGACAGCTCTCCGGTCAAGGGGCCCAGGCACAGGGTGGCCGTGGGGCTCTGCAGCAGGGTGTGGACGAACAGCAGCTCCACGCCGTCGTGGTCCTCGGCGGCGAGGCGGTGCGGGGTGAGCGAGTCGAAGTGCGCGCTGTCGCCGGGCCCGAGCAGGTGCGCGGTGTCCCCCAGGCGCAGCCTGAGGCGCCCTCTGAGGACGTGGAGCCACTCCTCGCCGGGGTGGACGCGCACCACGTCGCCCTGGGTGCCGTACGGCACCCGGACGCGCAGCGCCTGCATGGCGCGACCGGGACCACCGGCCTGGACGTAGGTCCAGCCGCCGGCACGCGTCGGCTCCATGTCGGCGGCGCGCACGATGGCGTCCCGGTCGGCGACGGTCTCGCCGAGCAGTTCCGAGACGGTCGTACCGTAGATACGGGCGAGCGCGAGCAGCATCGGCAGCGAGGGCTGGCGCTGCCCGGTCTCCAGCCGGGACAGGTGGGCCGGCGAGAGCCCGGCGGACCGGGCCGCGGCCTCCAGGGTGAGACCGGCGCGCCGACGCAGGGCGCGCAGCTGTGGCGCCACGACGGGCAGGTCGTCGCCCTGACCCGCCGACGGCGCGGCTTCTGAGGCGTTCATGCCTCCATTCAGCCGGACCTTTGCCTCAGCGGCAACATTCTTGCCTCAGAGGCAAGGCCATCTCGGAAAGGTCATTCCATCTCGGTCATGGTCGCGTATGCCTGCTGGCGTACGTCGGGATGCGGGTGTCCGCGCAGCAGACGCAGCACCGCCCGCCACTCCTCCGGCCAGCCGAGGGCTACGCCGGTTCCGGTGACCAGGCCGGCCGCCAGGAGACCGGTGACGTTGCCGCCGTCGCGGGCCAGCCGCTCGGCCGCCGTGAGCGAGGCTTCGAGGCGCTCGGGGAGGGCGCCGTGCATCCATCCGCTCCCCAGCTGACCGGCGGCCCGGACCGAGACGGTCACTCCGGCGCCTTCCAGCGCGTCCGCGAGCTCCCGCAGTCGTTCGAGGAGGGTGTCCGGCTCCTCGGTACGGTCGACCAGCCGGCTCAGCAGTTCGGCGCGCTCGGCCGCCAGCCGCGGTTCCGGCGCCAGCTGTGCGGCGATCGCCCGGAGCGTCTCGGGCCGCTCGGGCCTGTCGGAGGCCGGCGACACCAGGGTGCGCAGCCGCTGCAGCGCCGGCAGGTCCCGGTCCTTCAGCGCGTCGAGGCCCCCCTCGGGTGTGTGCATCGCGGCCAGCAGTTCGCTCACGGCAGCGTGGAGCGCACTGCCGGCAGCCGCGCCGCCCACGGGATGCGGGACGTCGGAGGCGGCCAGGTCGCGCAGCGCCCACGCCGCGTACCGCCAGTACTCACGGCTGTCGAGGTCGCAGACCGTACGGCAGAGCCGCAAGGACAACTCCGGGGCGTAGCGGGCCCAGACGGCCATGGCCTGCAGCAGACCGTAGGAGGCGTATCCGTCGTACGACGCCAGGCACGCGTCGTACGACGCGTCGACCAGGGTGGCGCACCTGGCGCGGTGCGCTGCTGCCAGGTCCCAGGGGCTGGCCTCCGCGACGGCCTGGAGGACCTGCGGGGCGTCGTCGTGTGTGGCCTCCCCGAGCAGATGCCAGGCCTGCTCCACGCCCAGCAGCGGCGGCAGCGCGCGCAGGACGGCGGACCGCACGTCGGGATGACTGCCGGGGGCACGGAACCCGGCCGCCAGCAGGCCTCCTGACCGGGACCCGCAGCGGGGCCCCGGCGCACGAGTCCGCTAGCGGTTGGCCACCGCCTGCTTGATCAGGGTCTTGCCGAAGTCCCACATCAGGCCGCCGCCGCTGTGGGCGTCGTCCATCACGGCAGTGAAGGCGTCGACGAACCGGTCCACGTCGGCCTCGTCCACGACCAGCGGTGGGATGAGCTTGATCACCTCCAGGTGGTCGCCGGAGACCTGGGTGAGGATCCGGTGGCGTTGCAGCAGCGGTACGACCACCATCTGGGCGAACAGGCCCTTGCGTGCGGCCTGGAGCACGGCCCAGCGGCTGCGCAGTTTCAGCGAGCCGGGCTTTCCGAACTCGATGCCGATCATCAGGCCCCGGCCGCGGACGTCGGCGAGCAGCTCGTACTTGTCGATCAGCGCGGTGAGCCGGGACTTCAGCAGTTCGCCCGTCGTGCGCACCCCGGCGACGATCTGCTCGCTCTCCATGACCGACAGCACGGCGAGGCCGGCCGCCATCGCCTGCGCGTTGGACCCGAAGCTCGCCGAGTGGACCAGGACCCGGTCCATGGACGAGTAGACCTTCTTGAAGATCCAGTCCTTGCCCAGGGTGGCGCCGACCGGGACGTAACCGCCGGACAGCGCCTTGGCGACGCACACGAGGTCCGGTTCGACGCCGTCCTCGTGCTGGTAGGCGTAGAAGTCGCCGGTGCGGCCGAGGCCGGTCTGCACCTCGTCGGCGATGAGCAGCGCCTTGTGCCGGTGCAGCAGTTCCTGCGCCGCGCGCAGATAGCCGGGCGGTGCCTCGTGCACGCCCTTGCCCTGGATCGGCTCCACGATCAGGGCGGCGACGTCGCCCTTCTTCAGCTCCCGGGCGAGTGCGTCCAGGTCGCCGAGGGGTACGGCGGTGTCGGGCAGCAGCGGGGCGAAGCCGTCGCGGAAGCCGTCCTCGCCGTTGACCGACAGGGAGCCGGTGGTCAGGCCGTGGAAGGCGTGGTCGCAGTAGAGGACGCGCGGCCTGCCGGTGGCGTACCGGGCGAACTTGAGGGCGGTCTCGACCGCCTCCGTGCCGCTGTTGCCGAAGAACACCCGGTCCAGGTGCGGACTGTGGGCGAGCAGCCGCTCCGCGAGCAGGCCGGGCAGCGGCTGGCAGTCGAATCGGGTGAGGTCGGCGAGGTTCAGGTCCAGGACGTCGTGCAGCGCCTTGCGGACGACCGGGTGGTGGCGGCCGAGGCCCATCACCCCGAACCCGGCGAGCATGTCCAGGTAGTCGTTGCCGTCCGCGTCGTAGAAGTGGGCGCCCTCGGCGCGCTCGTAGACCTTGTCGAAGCCGATGGTGTGCAGCATGCGCGGGAGCTGCGGGTTGAGGTACTTCGTGTGCAGCTCGTAGCGCTCGGCTCCGCGCTCGGCGAGGAGGGCGCCGAGGTCGAACTCCGTGGTCATTCAGCTCTCTCCTTGAGTGTGCCCCCCGCGTCGTCGACGGCGAGACCCGGGTCCTTGACGGCCAGGCTCGCGCTGATCCGTCCGGCGACCTCGACCGGTGTGAGGCCGATGTCGGCCAGCACCTCGCCGCGTTTGGCGTGCGCGAGGAACTGCTCCGGGATGCCGAACCGCCGTACCGGCACGTCCACGTCGGCGTCCCCGAGGGCGAGTGCCACGGCCGAACCGACCCCGGCGGCCCGGCTGTTGTCCTCCACGACGGCCACCAGCCGGTGTTCGGCGGCCAGGACCGGCAGCGCCGGGTCGACGGGCTTGACCCAACGGGGGTCCACGACCGTGCAGTCGATGCCCCGCGCTGCCAGCAGCTCGGCGGCCTTCAGGCACACCGGTGCCATCACGCCGACGGCCACCAGCAGCACCTCGGGGCGCTCGCCGCGGTGCAGGACGTCCATGCCGCCGACGTGGCCGACCGCCGGGATGTCGGGGCCGACGGACTCCTTCGGGAAGCGGACCAGGGTGGGCGCGTCGTCCACGGCGACGGCCTCGCGCAGCTGGGCGCGCAGCTGGCCGGCGTCGCGCGGCGCGGCGATCCTCAGGCCCGGTACGACCTGGAGGACCGACATGTCCCACATGCCGTTGTGGGAAGCCCCGTCGACACCGGTGACGCCGGCCCGGTCCAGCACGAAGGTCACCCCGCACCGGTGCAGGGCGACGTCCATCAGCAACTGGTCGAAGGCACGGTTGAGGAAGGTGGCGTAGACGGCGACGACCGGGTGGAGTCCGCCGGTGGCGAGGCCGGCCGCGGAGACGGCCGCGTGCTGCTCGGCGATGCCCACGTCCCACACCCGGTCCGGGAAGCGCTCGGCGAACGGGCCGAGGCCCACCGGGTGCAGCATGGCCGCCGTGATCGCCACGACGTCCTCGCGCTCCTCGCCGATCCGGACGATCTCGTCGCCGAACACCGAGGTCCAGGAGGGCCCGTCGGACGGCACGAGCGGGGCGCAGGTGAGCGGGTCCATCACGCCGACGGTGTGGAAGTGGTCCTCCTCGTGGGCGAGGGCGGGTTCGTAGCCGCGGCCCTTCTCCGTGAGGCAGTGGACCAGCACGGGGCCGTGGAAGCGTTTCGCGCGCCTGAGCGCCGACTCGACGGCCTTGATGTCGTGCCCGTCGATCGGGCCGACGTACTTCAGGCCCAGGTCCTCGAACATGCCCTGCGGGGCGAAGGCGTCCTTGAAGCCCTTCTTCGCGCCGTGCAGGGACTCGTAGACGGTGGGGCCGACCACCGGGGTCCGCAGCAGCACGTCCTTGCCCCAGGCGAGGACCTTCTCGTAGCCGTCGGTGGTGCGCAGGGTGGCCAGGTGGTTGGCGAGGCCCCCGATGGTCGGGGCGTACGACCTCTCGTTGTCGTTGACGACGATGATCAGCGGCCGGTCCTTGGCCGCCGCGATGTTGTTCAGCGCCTCCCAGGCCATGCCGCCGGTCAGCGCGCCGTCGCCGATGACCGCGACCACATGGCCCTTCTCCCCCTGCACCTGGTGGGCCTTGGCGAGGCCGTCGGCCCAGCCGAGCGCCGTGGAGGCGTGGCTGTTCTCGATGACGTCGTGCTCGGACTCCTCGCGCGAGGGATAGCCGGACAGGCCTCCCTTGCCGCGGAGCTTGGAGAAGTCCTGACGCCCTGTCAGCAGCTTGTGCACATAGCTCTGGTGACCGGTGTCCCACAGGATGCGGTCGACCGGCGACTCGAAGACCCGGTGGAGCGCGATGGAGAGTTCCACCACCCCCAGGTTGGGCCCGAGGTGGCCGCCGGTTCTCGCCACCGCGTGCACCAGGAACTCACGGATCTCTTCGGACAGTTCGCCGAGTTCCGCCTCGGACAGCGCCTTCAGGTCGCGTGGTCCCCTGATGCTCTCCAGAATCGTCACGCTGGGCCCCCTCTCGGTCCGTGCCGTGCTTTAACCCCAACTCACTTCATCCGCTCTGCGAGCTTCATGGCCTCCTCGATGAGGGTCTCCACGATCCTGGACTCCGGGACGGTCTTGACGACCTCGCCCCTGACGAAGATCTGACCCTTACCGTTGCCCGAGGCAACCCCGAGGTCGGCCTCGCGGGCCTCGCCCGGGCCGTTGACCACACAGCCCATCACCGCAACCCGCAGCGGCACTTCCATGCCGTCCAGTCCCGCCGTGACCTCGTCGGCCAGCTTGTACACGTCGACCTGGGCCCGCCCGCAGGACGGACAGGAGACGATCTCCAGGCGCCGCTGCCGCAACCCCAGGGACTCCAGGATCTGGATGCCGACCTTGACCTCCTCCGCGGGCGGCGCCGACAGCGAGACGCGGATGGTGTCGCCGATGCCGCGCGACAGCAGCGCCCCGAAGGCCACCGCCGACTTGATCGTGCCCTGGAAGGCCGGACCCGCCTCGGTGACGCCGAGGTGCAGCGGGTAGTCGCAGCTCTCGGCGAGCTGCCGGTACGCCTCGATCATCACGACCGGGTCGTTGTGCTTGACCGAGATCTTGATGTCGCGGAAGTCGTGCTCCTCGAAGAGCGACGCCTCCCACAGGGCGCT